>CANSFH010000003.1 GCA_947646115.1 uncultured Mycoplasma sp. | reverse complement strand
AACAAGTGCCACATCAACAGGAACAGATGCACAAATAGGAACAAGTGCATTTAATTCAAGTTATAATAACAATATGTATGTAGGGTTCAGATATACAAGTGGACAAGTTCATGGAACAGGAACAGAATCAACAATATTAGGGCAATTAAATACATGGTATACAAACAATTTAGCAAGTTATGAAAGCAAGATAGATACTAATGCTGGATTCTGTAATGATAGAGAACCAAGTACTATTGAAACATCAAGTAATGGTGAAGGAGGAACAGGAACAACCACAACATATTATGGAGCATATATAAGAATTTTATCATCATATCAAATACAAACAACACCAACATTCAAATGTAAAAATAGTAGTGACTTGTTCACAAAAAGTGGGTCTTCAAAAGGAAATAAAAGTCTAACAAATCCAATAGGATTAATAACCGCAGATGAAGCAGTATATGCTGGAGGATATATTATGGCAAGTAACTCAAGGTTTTATTTGTATACTGGTCGAGAATTTTGGACGTTGTCTTCATCTTGTTATTTTAGTGCTGGTGGCGCTTATGTGTTCTATATTGAATCTGCTGGTGGTTTGCGTAACGATTATGTTACTAACGCTCGTGGTGTGCGCCCAGTAATAAATCTGAAAGCTGATGTAACATTAACAGGAACAGGAACTTCTGCTGACCCATATGTCGTAGTAGGAGCAAATTCCTAGTAAATTTTTAAAGTAACTAGCTAAAGTTACTTTTTTCTTTTATTAATATTTGATATAATTTATATAGTGGGGTGGTATTATGTTTGTACCTTTAAAAATTACAACTGAATATTCATTACTTAAAAGTACAATTAAGATTGATAGTCTTATATCTTTCTTAAAAAATAATAATATCACTAGCGCAGGAATCTGTGATGATAATCTTTTTGGTGTCATGGAATTTTATACAAAAATGCTGCAAAATAATTTAAAACCCATTATTGGTTTAAAAATTAATATTGAAGATTATGAAATATTATTATATGCTACAAATTATCAAGGCTATTTAAATTTATTAAAAATACATACTTTAAAAGAGTTTCAAAATATTTCTTTTGAAACATTAAATCCTTTATTAGATAATATTAAAATAGTTTTACCAAGCTTATCTTATGATTTACTAGAAAAATATCCTAGTGCCTATTTAGGTTATGTTAATGATACGGAAAAAATAAATGCCTTATTAAAAAGTACTAAAGTTGTTTATATCCGTGATATTAAATCTTTATCTAAAGAAGATACTAATTACTTAAGTTATTTAGAAGCTATAGATAAAGGTATCTTATTAAAAGATGTTGTAACTGATTATAGTTCTAACTACTTAAATCTTAATATTAAAGAAGAAGATGCTTTATCTACGGTTGAATTTATTGACGATATTAATATTACTTTAGAAAATAATCCTAATTTAATTCCTAAATATAATGCAGAACTTAATTCTTATGAATTTTTATATAATCTTGCTCATAAAGGTTTAGCTAAAAGATTAAAAGGAAATGTTAGTCCTAACTATTTAGAACGTCTTAATTATGAATTATCTGTTATTAAAAAAATGGGATTTGTTGATTATTTTTTAATCGTATATGATTATGTTTTATATGCCAAAAAAAATAATATATTAGTTGGTCCTGGAAGAGGTAGTGCGGCAGGTTCTTTAGTAAGTTTTTCAATTGGGATAACTGATGTTGATCCTATCAAATATGATTTATTATTTGAGCGTTTCTTAAATCCTGAACGTATAACCATGCCTGATATTGATATTGATTTTGAATATACTAAACGTGGTGCGGTAATTGATTATGTTAAAGATCGTTATGGCAAATTTAATGTTGCGCCTATAATGACCTTTGGTACTTTGGGCTCCAAACAAGTACTACGTGATGTTGGTCGTATATTAGATATACCACTTTCAACTATTGATAAGTTTGTAAGTTTAATTAATCCTAAACTTACTTTACCTGAAAATTTAGAAATTGATAATATTAAAAACTTTTTAATAAATTATCCTGAACTTAAAAAAATGTATCAAGATAGTACTTTTTTAGAAGGATATAAGCGCCATATATCTACGCATGCTGCTGGAGTAGTAATATCAAGTATTCCTCTTGATAATATTATTCCTATCATAAACAATGGAGAAGGTATAATGACAGGTACTACCATGGAATACTTGGAGAATTTAGGCTTATTAAAGATGGATTTTCTTGCTTTAAGAAATTTAACTATTATTGGCAATGTTTTAGATTTAATTAAAGAAAATACAGTCAAAATTCTTGATTTAAGTAAAATCAGTTTAAATGACCCAGAAATTTTTAAAATGTTTAGTGAAGCCGATACTGAAGGAATATTCCAATATGAAAGTAGTGGTATGAAAAACTTAATGAAGAAATTAAAACCTAGTAGTTTTTCAGATTTAGTCGCCGCTGTTGCCTTATTTCGCCCAGGCCCAATGGAAAACATTGATTTGTTTATAAATCGTAAATATGGTAAAGATAAAATAACATATTTGCATCCCGATTTAGAACCGATTTTAAAAGATACGTATGGTGTTATAATCTACCAAGAGCAAGTAATGGAAATACTTGTTAAAATAGGTGGCTATACATATGCTGAAGCTGATCTTATAAGACGTGCTATGTCCAAGAAAAAAGAAAGTGTTATGTTAAGTGACAAAGCTCATTTTATTAATAATGCTAAAACAAAAGGCTATAACGAAAAAATAGCAACAAGTATTTATGATTTAATTTTAAAATTTGCTAATTATGGTTTTAATAAAGCTCATTCTGTTTCTTATGCACTTATTGGCTATCAGATGGCTTATTTGAAAACTAAATTTCCCATATATTTTATTACTAATCTTTTAAATATGAGTTTAGGTAGTATAGTTAAAACTAAAGAATATATTACTGAAGCCAAAAGAAAAAATATTCCGATTTTAAAACCAGATATTAATTTGAGTGATAATACTTATTTAATTAAATCCGGTTCTTTAATGTTGCCACTTTGTAGTATCAAGAATCTAGGAGCTTCAGCAACTTCAGCAATTTTATCTGAAAGAGAAAAAGGGGAATTTAAAGATTATTTAGATTTTATTGCTAGAGTATATGGCAAAAGTGTAAATAAAAAAACTATTATATCTTTAATCGATTCTGGCGTTTTAGATAGCTTTAATTTAAGTAAAAAAGCAATGATTGAAAATCTTGATAATGCTCTTAACTATGCTGAACTAATAGGGTCTTTAGATGAATCATTTGTTATAAAGCCAACAATTGATAATACATTAGAATATGAGGAAGAAATTCTTCGTGAAAAAGAATTTACTTCCTATGGCTTTTATTTAAAAAATCACCCTATAAGCAAATATCAAGATAAATCTATAATTAAAATGGTTAATATTAAAGAATACTTTGATAAACATATTAAATGTGTTGTACTAATTGAAAAAATAAAAACTATTAAAACTAAAAAAGGAGATAATATGGCCTTTATAAACGCTTCTGATGAAACAGGAGAAGGTGAATTTATTTTATTCCCAAAAGCTTATTATATGCTTACAAATTTACAAGTTGGTGATATAATAAGTATTCAAGGTCGTGTTACTAAACGCTTTGATGAGTTTAATATAAATATAGATTTTTTAAATAAAATATAAGAAGTAGGTGGTATTAATGCACGATATAAATGCATTCTTAAAAAGTATTAATTTTGTTATTGAAGAAGAAATTGTAGAGAATATTACAATAGATAAAGTTGTTTTAAATAAAAAAACAGAAACTTTTAACGTGTATTTAAAATCCACTAAAGTTTTACCCTTTAATGTTATTAATGAATTAATAAATGGTAAATATAAAATTAATAATTTATATAAATGTAATATCTTTATATCTTATGAAAATATTACTGACCAAGACGTCTTAAATTATTTAAATGAAATTATAAAACAATTAGTAAAAAATAAGCCTTCTCTTATTAGTCTAGAAGAAAGTACGCCTATAATTGATGATGATTTAATTATCTTTGAAGTTATCAGCAATACTGAAGAAGAAACTATTAAGAAAGAAGAAGCTAACATTAGAAAAATATTAGCTAGCTTTGGTTTTAAAGACTATCTTATCACAACTAAACTTAATGAAGAAAAAAGAGATATTGTAGCTAAAGAATTAGAACAAGTTCAAGCTCCAACAACTTATACCGAAATAACTCACGAACTAACTCCTGGTGATATAATTTTAGGTAAAGAAATAACTAAAGAAGCAGTAAACATAAATACGATTGAATCTATAGGCAAAAATATTACTATCGAAGGATATATTGAATCAATATCTTATTTAGAACGTGATAATATTAATATTATAACTTTATCTATAAGTGATAATACTAAAAGCATTATGGCTAAAATATTTAAAAAAGATAAAGAAGAATATTTGCCAATTAAGGAAGCATTAAAAGAAGAAGCATGGTATCGCCTAAATGGCAGTGTCGATTTTGACTCTTATTCTAAATGTTTAGCCTTAAGCGTTAGAAATTTAGAACGTATTGAAGATCGCGAAATAATTATTGCCAAAAATGAGGACCCTAATATTGTAATCGGAACCCATATTGAAGGTGAAACAACTTCTATTGAAAATATTTTAGGAGCTAGAGAAAATGTTATTGTCGAAGCATATGTTTTTGGTGACGAACTTTTAGAAAAAGATACTATTAATATAATGACTTTAAAAATTAGCGATAACACTAGTAGTATGCTTGCTAAAATATTTAAGAAAAATAAAAGAGAATTTGGGCTTATTAAAAGTGCTTTAAAAGACGCTGCAAAAAAGAAAAAATGGTTTAGATTCCACGGAAATATTGAATTTGACAACTATTCTCATGAAATGGTTTTCCAAATTTGGAATTTAGAATGTATAGCTAGTAAAGCTCCTAAAATAGTCGATAATAGTGAGACTAAAAGAGTAGAACTTCATACCCATACAATGATGAGTATGATGGATGGTGTCATAGAAGCTAAATCATTAGTAAATCATGCACTTACTTTAGGCCATAAAGCGATAGCAGTAACTGACCACAACGTTTTGCAATCATATCCTGATTTATTCCATGCAGTATGTGATTATAATAAAGGAAAAGCACCTGAAGATCACTTTAAAGTAATTTATGGTACTGAACTAAATGTAGTTAATGATGATATAGATTTTATTCATAATTTAAAAGATTATGATTTACTTAATGAAGAATATGTTGTCTTCGATACGGAAACAACAGGCTTTTATGTAGGCAGTGATCAAATGATTGAAATTGGTGCTGTTAAAATTAAAGGCGGTGAAATTACTGACCGTTTTGATG
This sequence comes from uncultured Mycoplasma sp., assembly GCA_947646115.1. Lineage (GTDB taxonomy): Bacteria > Bacillota_I > Bacilli_A > RF39 > UBA660 > Caccenecus. The sequence goes on along the minus strand of CANSFH010000003.1, from coordinate 75,296 downwards.
AATTTATTGACCCTAAAAGACCACTTCCTGCTAAAATCACGGAACTTACTTGTATTACTGATGAAATGCTTGCTGGCCATGATTCTGAAGAAAATGTTACTAGACGTTTCTTGGAATGGACAGGCGACCTTCCCATGGTGGCTCATAATGCTAAATTCGATATTGGATTTATTAGTGCTGCTTGTGCTAAATATAACCTTGGTGAATTTACTAATACAGTTTTAGATACAATGAGCATCGCTCGTATGCTTCATCCTGAATGGCCTAATCACAAACTAACAACATTAGTTAGACGTTATAAAATAGAATGGGACGAAGACGCGCACCATAGAGCAGATTACGATGCGGAAGGAACAGCCCATGCTTTTCATAAAATGTGTGAAGAATTAGATGCTAGAAATATTGAAACTACGACTAAACTATTTAATTCTGTAAATATTAATGAATTAATTAAATTCTCATTTCCATTTCATTTATGTTGTTTAGTAAAAAACAAAACTGGTTTAAAAAACTTATTTAAAATAATATCTTATGCTAATACAACATATTTATTCCGTAATAGTGAGCCTAAACTGCCACGTGGAGAATTAAAAAAGCTTCGTGAAGGTTTACTTATAGGTTCAGGATGTGTTAATGGTGAAATATTTGAGGAAGCTAAAACTAAAGATGATGAAGAATTAGCTAACTTAATGAGCTTCTATGACTATATTGAAGTTCAACCTTTAAGTGCTATTAAACATTTATTACAACTAGAATCTAGTGGCTTTAAAACAATGCATGATTTAGAAGAACACTTAAAGAAAATTATTAAAGTAGCTCGTGACGCTGGAAAAATAGTTGTTGCTACTAGTGATGCTCACTATTTAACCCAAAATGATAAAATATACCGTGATATAATAATTGCTCAAAAATCTAATGGTAAACTTCATCCTTTAAATAAAAGAGGGGTAGATCAACCTGATATGCATATTAGAACAACTGATGAAATGTTAGATGAATTTGCCTTTTTAGGTCCCGATTTAGCATATGAAATAGTTGTTACAAATTCGAATATTATTGCTGATATGATTGAAGAGGTAGAAGTAATTATTCAAACAGGTGGGGTACCATTTTCACCACGTATCGATAAATCGGTAGAAACAGTTACAGATTTAGTGTATACAAAAGCAGCTTCATGGTATGGCAATCCGCTTCCATATAACATTGAAGAGCGTATTTCAAAAGAACTTTATGGTGATGCAGTTTTAGATAGTATTAAAACTAAACTTATAAGAGAAGAACAGCTTGAGGGCGAAGAACTTACTGTTAAATCTTTTGCTTTACTTCATGAAACTATTTTAAAAGGTTTTGATAGTGTTAAAGAAATAATTAAAAATGAATTAATTATTAAATTAGAAAATGAATACAACAATAATATTAAAGATTTAGAAGAAAAAGTTAAAGATAATAATGAAGATAAAGAATCTTTAGAAGCAGAATTAAAAGTATTAAAAGAAATAAATCCATTAGATGATATTGATAAAAAGATCAAAAAAGCTTTAGGAGGAATCATAGGTGGAGGTTTCGACGTTATTTATTTAATTGCTCAAAAATTAGTTAAAAAAAGTAATGATGACGGTTTCTTGGTTGGATCACGTGGTTCTGTAGGATCTAGCTTTGTTGCTACTATGATGGGTATAACTGAAGTTAATTCTCTACCTCCTCATTATCGTTGTAAGAACTGCTGTCATAGTATTTTTGATGATGAAAAAGGTAATCCTTTAGGTGCAACTTACAAAAGTGGATTTGACTTACCTGATTTAGATTGTCCCAAATGCGGCACCTTAATGACTAAAGATGGTCAAGATATGCCTTTTGCTACTTTCCTTGGATTTAATGCTGATAAAGTACCGGATATCGATCTCAATTTTTCTGATTTAAACCAAGCTGCAGCTCACGATTACACTAAAGTTCTATTTGGTGTAGATAATGTTTATCGTGCAGGAACTATTGGTACAGTCGCCGAAAAAACAGCTTTTGGTTTTGTAAGAGGCTATGCAGAACAAAAGGGAATTATAATGAACAATTGTGAAATAGAAAGACTAGCCATAGGTTGTACAGGAGTTAAACGTACAACTGGCCAACATCCAGGAGGTATAGTAGTTATTCCTGGATATATGGATGTTTTTGATTTTACACCTTTTCAATATCCCGCTGAAGATATAGATGCAGCATGGCGTACAACTCATTTTGATTATCATGCTATTGATGAAGATGTTTTAAAATTAGATATATTAGGACATACAGATCCTACTCAACTGCGAATGATTCAGGATATTTCTGGTGTTGATGTTACTACTGTACCTTTAGATGATAAAGAAACAATGGGCATCTTTATTTCTCCAGAACCGCTTGGTGTGACTAAAGAGCAAATTATGAATGAAACAGGTACATTAGGTGTGCCAGAATTCGGAACTCCCTTTACAATAGGTATGTTAGTTGATACTAAACCTAAAACCTTTGCTGAATTAATTAAAATTTCTGGTTTATCTCACGGAACTGACGTTTGGTTAGGTAATGCTCAAGAATTAATCCGTAATAAAGTAGTACCTTTTAGTGATGTTATAGGGTGTCGTGACGATATAATGGTTTATTTGATGTATAAGGGAATGGAACCTATAAAAGCATTTAAAATAATGGAATTTGTGCGTAAAGGAAAAGCATCCAAAGATCCAGAAACTTGGGTTAAACATAAAAAAGCGATGGAAGACGCTGGCATTGATTCTTGGTTTATTGATTCTTGTGGCAAAATTAAGTATATGTTCCCTAAAGCCCATGCCGCAGCCTATGTAATGAGTGCTTTTAGAATCGCATATTTTAAAGTACATCATCCTGATGTTTACTATGCAACTTATTTTTCTACTAGATTTGATGATTTTGATCTTGAAACCATGATTAAAGGATATGATGCTATTAAAGCTAAAATGAATGAAATTATCGCTAAAGGTTATAGCGCTACAAATAAAGAAACAAGTGTTTTAGAAACCTTAAAATTATGTTTAGAAGCTACAGCTAGAGGATTTAAATTCGGTAATATAGATATTGAAAAAAGTGATGGCAAGAACTTTATAATTGGAGATGATCATAAAACTCTTATTTGTCCATTTAGAACTCTTGATGGTTTAGGCGATTCTGTCGCTAAAAAAATAATTGAAGAACGAAATATAAAACCTTTTTATAGTATTGAGGACTTTAGTTTAAGAGGTCATGTTAATGGAACTACTGTAGATAAATTAAGAAGTCTAGGTGTATTTGGTAATCTTCCCGAAACAAGTCAATTAAGTTTATTTGATTTTGTCTAAAAATTTACATAATTTTAAAGTTACTCCTAGTAAAAAATAAATTATTATGTTATAATATAACCACTAAGTAAACTTCGTATTTTACTTAGAATAACATACAGGCTTTTTTAATCAAAATGCTTGGGTAAAATTTGAGTATTTGCTCAAATTTTATTTTGGAGTAATTTTAAGTAATAAACTTTAAAAAAAATGTTTAATAGTGTATAATATTTTCGAGGTGTAGTTCTATGAAAATATTAGATAAAATAAATAAACCAGAAGATATAAAAAAATTATCTTTTAATGAACAAAATGAATTAGCTATCGAATTAAGAGAATTTCTTTTGGATAATGTTTCTAAAAATGGGGGCCATTTAGCTTCCAATTTAGGTGTAGTAGAACTTACCATTGCCTTATTAAATAATTTTGATTTTACAAAAGATAAAATAGTATTTGATGTTGGACATCAAAGTTATATTTATAAAATATTAACTGACCGCAAAAATACATTTAATACTTTACGTAATTATAAAGGAATAAGCGGATTTCCTAAAAGGGAAGAGAGCAAGTATGATTTCTTTGATACTGGCCATAGTAGTAATTCCATCTCTGCAGCTTTAGGAATGGCTCGCGCTCGAGACTTAAAAGGTGAAGACCATAATATAATATCTGTGATAGGTGATGGAGCTTTTACAGGTGGAATGGTATATGAAGCTTTAAATGATTTAGGTTATAATCATAGTAAGATGCTTATAATTTTAAATGATAATCAAATGAGTATCTCTTCCAATGTAGGGGGCTTATCTAATTACTTAAATAAAGTAAAACTAAATCCATCTTATAATAAAATAAAAAAAAGTATGCATCGTAAACTAATCCTTGAAAAAAATAATAAAATTATTAAAATAATAAGAAGAATTAAAAATAGTATTAAAACGCTTTTCTTTAATCCAATGTTTTTTGAAAATTTAGGCGTTAGATATATTGGACCAATAGATGGACATAATTTAAAAGATTTAGATCGAGTACTAAAAAAAGTCAAAAAACTTGATGGTCCAGTTGTATTACATATTGTTACTACAAAAGGAATAGGATATATCCCAGCTTTAGAAAATCCTGATAAATTTCACGCTGTATCAAAATTTGACATTACAACTGGGACCTCAACACAAAATAATCCTAATACCTATTCTAATGCTTTTGGAAAGTCGCTAGTAAAATTAGCAAAAAAAGATAATACTATAGTTGCTATCTCTGCGGCCATGATTAATGGAACAGGCTTAAAAGAATTTGCTAAACTTTATCCAAATCGTACTTTTGATGTAGGTATTACTGAAGAACATGCTGTCACTCTTGCTGCAGGTATGGCTACTAGCGGTTTACGACCTGTTTTTGCAGTTTATTCAACTTTTTTAGAACGAGGCTTCGATCAACTTTTAATCGATGTATGTATGCAAAACTTACCTGTTGTTTTTGGTATAGATAGAGCAGGGCTTGTAGGAAACGATGGCAAAACTCATCAAGGTGTATTTGATATATCATATTTAAATTTAATGCCTAACCTTAAAATATTAAGTCCTAAATGTACTAGTGAAATGGAAGTTTTGCTTGATTATGCTTTTAATGAAACAGGTCCTGTTGCAATTAGATATCCTAGAGGTGGAGATGAATTAAACCTAAAACCTCTAACTGAAATTAAAACTGGAGTTTGGGAACAAATTGAAAAAGGTGAAAAAGTAGTTATTTTAGCTACTGGTAAAATGGTTGAAAAAGCGATAAAAGCCAAAGAAACTTTAAAAAACTATAATCCTATTATAATTAATGCCACCTTTATTAAACCTCTAGATTATAAATATTTAAAAAAGATTGTAAATAAAAATTATAATGTTTTAACTTTAGAAGATAATAATATTATTGGAGGATTTGGAGAACAAGTATTATATGCTTTAAATAACTTAAATTTTAAAGGTAAAATTAAAATAATGGGTTATCAAGATAAATTTATTGATCATGGTAGTATTGAAGAACTACTAATTGAAGAAAAAATGGATCCAAAAAGTATTGCTTTAGAAATAAAAAAACTTTATGAATAAATCAGAAAATATCTCTGATTTTTTTATTAAAAAAATAAAGCTCATCTGTTTATTTGACAAAAAATTCACTATAAATAATATATAATCTAAATGGTGATATTATGATAATATATGTAGACCTAGTATTTTTAATTAATTTCATTTTAGATTTTCTTTTACTATTAACTGTAAATATTGCTTTAAAAAGATATAGTAAAATATCTAGATTATTATTAGGATCTTTATTTGGCAGTATTTCTCTTTTAAGTCTTTTCATTCCTTTTAGTAGTACTCTTCTAACAATTTTAAAGCTTTTAATGGGGGTAGGAATGTCTATTATTTCCTTTGGCTATAAAAATATTAAATATACTTTCTATAATATCATTTATTTATATATGACTAGTATTATACTTGGCGGTTTTCTTTACTATTTAAAAACAACATTCAGCTATCAAAACAACGGTTTAGTATTTTATTATCAAGGCTTAACTATAAATTATCTGATTTTATTGTTTATTGCTCCATTCATTCTCTATGTTTTTCTAAAATCTATAAAAGTATTAAAAGAAGTAAAAAATTATTATTATAAAGTAAATATTATTTTAGAAAATAATAATTTTACTCTAACTGGATTTCTAGATACAGGTAATAAATTAAAAGATCCTGTTACTAATAAACCTATTATTTTAATTAATAAAAAAATATTAAAAGGCGAACTAAAAATAAGAAGTCCAATGTATATCCCATATAATAGTTTGAATAATCATGGACTTTTAGAAGTCATTAAACCTAAAAAACTAATTATTAATAATAAAGAACTAAATAATTATTTAATAGGATTAAGTGATACTAATTTTAAACTAAATGGCATAGAATGTTTATTAAATTATCAATTATTGGAGGATATAAATGATTAATAAATTTTTACTTTGGTTAAAACAGAAATATAATGAGTGTTTCTTTGTGGGGTCCACAGATAAATTACCACCCCCACTAAATGATGTTGAAGAAAGAGATGCAGTTATAAAAGCTAGCAAAGGTGATATAGAAGCTAAAAATAAATTAATTGAACATAATTTGAGACTAGTTGTTTTTTTAGCCAAAAAATATGAAAATACAGGCTATGATGTTGAAGATTTAGTTAGTATTGGTTCAATTGGTTTAATTAAAGGAATAAATACTTATAAGCTAGATAAGAATATAAAATTAGCTACTTATGCATCGAGGTGTATCTCAAATGAAATATTAATGTTTCTTCGTAAAAACAAAAAAAGAAGAGGAGAGATAAGCTTTGAAGATGCCCTAAATTATGATTCTGATGGTAATGAATTACATTTAGAAGACATTTTAGGAACAGAGATTGATTATGTTCCTAATGAATATGAACGAATTTTAAATAAAGAAATACTTGAAAGAGAAATAAGTACTTTAGACCCTCGAGAACAAGAGATTATGACTTTAAGATATGGATTACATAATACTAAAGAATATACTCAAAAAGAAGTCGCCGAAAAACTTGGTATTTCTCAAAGTTATATTTCGCGTATCGAAAAGAAAGTAATTAAAAGACTTAAGCAAACTATGAACATATAGCTTGCTTTTTTATATAGTTTATTTTATAATACGAACTTAATAAAGAAGAGGGCATTTATGAATGAACTATTAACTAAAATAAAACTTCATGTTATAAATCTGACACAACATTTTAATTATGATGAAGATACCATAAATATTTTAACATTATGCTATTTTGCCATTGTTTCTTTTGATGAAGACACAAAAGATATTTTAGAAATGGTATTATCCTCAAAATATATTTTAATTAACGATGGCTCTTACGATAAAATTTTAAAAAAATACTATCCAGATATAAATTGTGATAGTGATTATTATAAAGAACCAAGTTTCGATAATAACCGAAGCTATAACGATGACTTTATTATTATTTGCGATTGGCGACCTCATTCTCGCAAAAGAAAAATCAATTATCATATAAGAGATGTAATAGATTCATTTTTACATGAAATAAAACATGGTATGAATAGTATAATTAAATCTTTTGGTAAAAATGGTAATCATGCTGTTTTTCATTGTGGAATATATACTATGGTAAGAAATATACCAGGAGATTTAGGCGAATATCTTCTTTTAGAAGAATCATTTAATAGCTTTCTAGTTAAATTATATTTAAAGCAAATAGAACGAATTTTAAATTGCGATATTGAAGATGAAGGCATAAGCAATATCTTACGTAACTTTAGCTTATATTCTTATAAATATAGCTACGCTAAAACAACTACACTTCTAGAACCTATATTTAGTAATGAAGAAATGTTTAAATTATTTTATAATGCTACTTTATATAAAGATTTTACTCCTTTGTTTACTAGATTAGAGGAAATCTATCAAGACGATCCATACTATATTTTTGATGTTTTATTATTTGATTACTACTCTTTTAGTAGCAATACTTTACCTAGAAAGATAGCTTTATCACCACTTAAAGGTCCTAAATTATCTTTAAAATTTAATGAAAGTAATCAAAATATCAATATAGATTGAGAGGGGACACAATGAATATAAATGAAAAAATAAAAGAAGTAAAGGAAAGAATAACTCTATTAACTAAACATTTTCCTTATACTGAAGAACAAATAAACATTTTTACTATTTGTTATATTGCCATGGCATCAATTGATAATGATATTACTGACTTACTAGATGAAGTATTTAGTAGGGTATATATCTTATTTAATAATGGAGAATTTGATGATATATTAACAGAGTTCCAAGCACCACTTGACGCCCCAGGTTTTCATCATAATCCTGATTTTGATTTAAACGATATATATAATTATGAATTTATTGCAATAGATTTAAGAAAAATACGAATTTCTAGTAAAATCGTTTTTTCTCTTTTATTTGAATATATAATACATGAAGTTAAACACGCCATTAATGTAATCGTTAGCAATTTTGAATCTAATGGTAGAAAATCATATTGCTATGCAGGAATTTTATTTTACATGTATGATGGTAAAGATTACTATGAAGGAAACTTAATGCTTGATGAAGCTTTTAATAGTTTTATTACCAATATTTATTTGCAAATTATTAGTAATTTAGCTAAAAAGCCAATTACTGATGTTGGAATAAAAACTTTATTAGATAGCTTTAATTTAGATGATGATTATTTATATGCCTATGAAGTAACGGATATCTGGGAATATTTATTTTGTGACCAAGACTTTTTCTTGACTTGTTATAATGCTGCTTTATATCACGATTATTTACCATTAAATAAATTACTAGCTAAAATTTTTAAACATGATATGGAAGGCAATGCTATTTCTTTTGATGATTTAATTGATTATTTAAGTACATTATCTGAAGATTATGAAAATAGTCCCTGTAAGAATATAGAAGACTATTTTATTAAAAGTTCTAAAGGGTATACTATAAGATCTTTAAAAATTAATTATAGTTATAACGATATATAAAAACGATGCTAATCTAAAGCACCGTTATTTTGATTATCATCGCCGTCATCAGGATTATCTGGAATATTAGGTTCTGTAGGACCACCAATATTTCCAATATTATTATCGACTTGCGCTTGGGCATTAATGATTATACCTTCACTCATATTATTCTTAAAAATACTATAAGCAGATTTAATTACAAATGTATAGTTAGAAGTTGTTGGATTAGCAGTATAAGTATAACTATTATTAGTTGTATATCCTAAACTTATTAAATTACCACTAGCATCTTTCAAATAAACTTGATAGCCAATATTTCCAATACTATTTGTATTGTAATTTATGTAACTCTCATAGTATTCGTTTCTATATTGTTCAAAGTTTTTCCAATAGGAATCATTATACATATTCTCGATATAAGAAGAATCAAGAGCTTCTGGAGTACTAATTGCATCCCAAGTAAGAGTAATAGTTGAACCATCAAAGCTAGCTTTACCATTCGTCGGATTAGCTAAAGTATCAAATCTAGAAGATACTTCAGAAGGCTCATAACCATCTTTATAATATTCTGTAACTTTTAAACTACTAGGAGTAAAACTACAAGCAAGTTTAGTAGGGTAAGTATCTCTTTCCACTGTTACTGAAGTAACACCAGAGGGTTTAGAAAATTTTGCATTTTTCTTATAAACTTTAGTAGCTACAGCTTTCATTATTGCTTTACGAGCTGCACTACCTTGACTACTTGTAAAATATCCATCGGTATTTTTATCATATCCATGCCATAAAGCAATTGAATAATTAGGTGAATAAGTTATATTCCAGTGATCAGGAGTAGCTGAACTAGGAATTCCATTTAATTTAGCATCACTCGCTGAAATAGTAGTAGTACCACCTTTAGCAGCTATTTGTGTACCACTAATAGAAAATTTACCACCAACGCCACTAGCACCAGCTGTAACTAACATATCCGTAATCATATAAGCTGTTTCTTCGCTCATAACTCTATTTTTTTCAATTGGATGATTATAAACATCATCATTTTCTAAATAAACAACTTTTGTAAATGCATAAGGTTCAACATAATATCCACCACGTCCAAATGCCGCATATGCAGCTGACATTGTAAGAGGGTCTGTATAAACACCACCACCAATAGCATATGATTCATATAATGTATCTCCGTAATCAATTCCTAAACTATGAACAAAATCTGCAATTTTATCTTCTCCAACTTCTTTAGCAACTTGTTGGAAAGCTTGTACTGCTGTTACATTTCGAGAATCTACTAAAGCAGCTCTCATTGTTATAGCACCTTTATAACTTCTATCATAGTTATAAATGCTACCACCTTTTGTATAAGTCCAAGGTTTATCTATAAATATAGTACCAGTCGAACCATGTAAATATTCAATATAAGGTCCATAATCAAATAGTATTTTTGCCGTTGAACCAGGTTGTCTTTTTATACCTTTAGTCGCATCATAATTATTTACACCAACAGCTCTATTAGTACCTTTTGGCAAATAATTTCGCCCCCCTGATAAAGCTAATACTGAACCATCTTCAGTACTTGTAATCGCCATACCAAATTGGATTTTATCATCTTTAAATTTATATAGTTCACCATTTTCTAATTGATGTAAAACTTTTTGAATATTAGGGTCCAATGTTGTATAAATAGCCATTGGCACTTCATAAGGATTTTTACCAGTTTCTTTTTGTACTTGAACTAAAACAAAATCTATAAATGCTTGATATTCATCATTAGAATCATTATTATGTACAGCTAGCAAACTTTGAATTGGAATCGCTTCCGCAAATTCTTTTTCTTCACTTGTAATATAACCATGTCTTTCCATTAGATTTAGAACAACCGAACGTCTATTACTTGCTCCCTCAGGATTTGTATAGGGGTTTAAATAAGCAGGGTTATTAAACATTCCAACTAATAAACTAGCTTCTGGTAAAGTTAAATCTGCCACTGGCTTTCCAAAGAAATATTGACTTCCTTGTTCAATACCTGTAATTGAACCATAATAGGTAGAACCTCCACCTAACCATTGAGAATTTAAATAAAACTCAATAATTTCTTCTTTCGTATAAACAGCTTCCAGTTTAAATACTGCCATATAAATATCTGTAAATTTACGAATAATACCTTTTATACCACTAGCAATATTTCCAGTATAAGTATTTTTTATAACCTGCATGGAAATAGTAGAAGCACCACCAGCATCTTTACCTGCAAGTTGTCCCATTGAAGCTTTTATAAATCTTGCTGCATCAAAACCATTATGTTGAAAATATCTTGAATCTTCTGTTGCCACTAAAGCATCTACAAGTACTTGTGGTAAATCATCATAAGTAATCAATTCTACATTTTCATTTCCATATCTTGCAATTTCTGTTTTTCCATCATTTGCATAAAGAACAGTAGCTTCTTTTTTATATAATTCTTGTGGAACAAAGTCTGGACTAGTAATTATAATAAATAGGGCAAAAGCTAGAATTAAAGAAGTAACAATTATTCCTATACTGATAAGAATAATTAAAATCAAATTCTTCTTATTAACTTTCTTTTTAGTACTATTACTATTACTATTTTTCTTTTTTAATTTTATTTTTGGCAATTTCATTTAAACCAACTCCTTATAACATTCATTTATTCCTTTTAAAAAATCTATTCCCATATTATAATTATATTTTAATTTATAACCTTTACTATCTATTATATTAAATGGAATACTTTTTCTTGTTTCGCTTTCTAAAAATTCTAATAAATCTTCACCTTTAAATAAATAATAATTACCATTTATATATATAATTAGAAAAGCAACTCCTTTATGTTTAATTACATTTCTTATATGAGCAATTTGATGATTATGAATATTTTTAATTGGAAAAGCTGAATTACTTTTACATTCTTTAGCATCAAATTCAATATATTTTCCTTTATATAATCCATTATAATCTAAAGTAGAAGGCTCTTTAAAATAAGCTTTATTTATCGTAGCGCCATTTTTATAATCAACACTTACGACACCAATCGGGGTAGGCTTTTTATAAATAACCGCGACATCTTTTTCTAAATAATACCTACAAGCTTCATTAATTAATTCTTCCAGTTCCATACCTCTGTTTTTATAATTAATAGTTTTCTTATAGGTCTTATTTCCAAGACCAGGATATTTCATACTACCACCTAATATTAATTATACAATAAAAGTACATTAATTTCTACCTCAATAAATAATCTTGACCAAATTTTACAAAGATATTTTGGCAAGTTTTGTCGAATAAATGAAACTTTAATGATATAGCTTCAAAAATTTGTTAATATAAATTTGGTGATATTATGAAAGAAGATTTATTAATCAATGATGTAATAAGAAAATTAAATGGACTAATTATGGATTTTAATGTTTATTGTACCTTAAAAAATGCCAAAGAAGAATCCAAAATGTTTGACATCTAAAAAATATTTGCTAGGAGGTATTATGAATAATATTTTATATTTAGACGAAAATAATTTTTCTAGGATTGAAGAAGAAACTATAAAATTCAAATTATCTTTAATTGATGAATTATGGGAATATCAGAACTTTTATTGCTTATTTTAAAATTATATGTTTCGCTTTCAATCTTCCTTATACTATTGATATTAATGGCGAAATTAGAAGTTGCTTTAACACTATTAGAAAACTAGTTATAGTAAATACTTAACTTATAAATTATGCCTTATTGACAAAATACCCCAAAAAATATTATAATAGTTATAAGTTAAGGAAGTGGGACAGTGTATAGCGATAAAATATATTTAACTCCGCAAGAAATACTTGATAAAGAGTTTAAAATTGATGCTAGAGGATATCGTCCTCAAGAAGTTGATAAATATTTAGATATGGTAATACGTGATTATACCGAATTTATAAATATTATCAAAAGACAAGAAAAAGAAATAAAAAATCTAAATGAAGATAATTCTAAACTAAAAGCAGAGATTAGAAGTCTTCGCGAACAACTTGTAGCGAGTGAAGAATCAAGTGGCAATACTACTAACAATGTTGATTTACTTCGTCGTATAAGTCAACTTGAAAAAGTAGTATTTGGTAAATATGAATAATAATATTCGGACAAATGCTGCATAAATATTATGTAGAGGAAAGTCCATGCTCACACAGCTCTGTAATGACTGTAGTGTTCGTGCTTAGGGAAAAAATAACCTAAGGTAGAGTAATCTAACGGCCCTAAACATTCCTAAAAGTATAACTTATGGAATTAGTAAGGATAAAGTGCCATAGTAACGTACAAACTGGAAACGGTGGAAATGGAACGCGGTAAACCCCACGAGTGAGAAATCCAAATTTGGTAGGAGAGCTCTTACAAAAGAACAAAAATGGCGTAAGGGACTAGGTTAACTAGTAGATAAATATTTGTCGCCCGTAAAGGGAACAGAACATGGCTTATGAATATTTTATTTTTAAATTTAAAAAAGGAGTGAATAACACTTGGAAAGTATTGGGAGTTTATTAAAAGAAACTCGAGAATCTTCAGGGGTTAGTATTGATGAAGCAAGTGCGGATTTAAACATTAAAGCAGAATTTATCCATAATATCGAAGATGGAAAAATAGGATGCTTTAAAGATATATTTGTATTAAAAGAATATTTGAATAATTATGCAAAATATTTAGGACTTGATAATAAAAAGTTAATTGATGATTTCAATGAATACATGTTTGAATATACATCTAAAATACCAGTAAAAAAAATTGAACAACTTGCTAAAAAAGAAAAAAAAGAAGAAACAACTAAAATATCTAGTCCATATACTAGAAAACCACACAAATATAGTCGAAATTACTACATAACAGCTTATTTAATAATTATTTTGTTAGTAGTATTAGCTATTGTTTGGAGTATTAAGCAAATAACTGTTGATAATAGAGTAACTAGAGAAATTAGTTATGTTATGAAGTAAAGAGGAGAATATTATGAATTTACCTAATAAATTAACTTTAACAAGAATAATTGTATCTATAATTATCTTAATAATGCTTATGATACCATGGTACAGTCTTGGTATAAATTTTCCTACATTCTTCATTGCGGGTAAAATTGCTATTGACTTAAAATATATAATTGCTGGCGTTTTATTTGTTATTGCCGCTTTTACTGATTTTTTAGATGGTTACATAGCTCGTAGTAGAAATTTAGTAACTGATTTTGGTAAAGTAATGGATGCTATAGCTGATAAAGTACTAGTTAATGGTTTATTAATAATTCTTGCTTATGATGGATTTATCAGTATAGCTATACCAGTTATTATCATTACTCGTGACATTTTTGTGGACTCATTTAAAATGGCCAGTGGTAAAAAAGGAAAAGTTGTAGCAGCATCTATGATGGGAAAAGCTAAAACCATGTGTATGATGATTGGTATGACTCTTACAATGTTCTATAATTTACCATTTGAACTTATTGGTATTAATGTAGCTTATGCTCTTATAATTATTGCCACAATCTTATCCGTAATTAGTGGTTGTGAGTACTATTACAATACCAAAGATACATTTAAAGTTAAATAACTTGACACTTTCAAGTTATTTTTTTCTTACAAATTTGTTATATTATAAATTTTATATTGGTAATTCTATATTTTTATAATATAATTATTTTAGGAGATTATAAAAATGAAGTTAAAAAATAAAGAAATAGAGGATTTGTTATTTAAAAGCTATTTAGAAGAAGTAATTAAGAAAAAGAAGTATTTAAAAATGCATCGCTATGTTCAACATGGCAATACTAGTTGTTTACTTCATTCTATAGCAGTTTCTTATTATAGTTATCGTTTATGTAAATTTTTAAAATTAAAAGTACATGAGCGTGAATTAATAAGAGGAGCGCTTCTTCATGATTATTTCTTATATGATTGGCACGCTAAATATAAACCCAGTAAAAAAGTAGGTCTTCATGGCGTTATCCATCCTAAAATAGCTTTATATAATGCGAAAAAAGACTTTAATATTAATTATTTAGAACAAGATATTATTAGTCGTCATATGTTTCCTCTTACTTTTACACCTCCTAAATATAAAGAAAGCTTAATAGTTTGTTTAGTAGATAAAGCTTGTAGTATTTATGAAACTTTTAGTAAAAATGCCTATAACAGTATAACTGAAAAAGTAGTAGATACCAAAAAAGAACGCCGCATTATAGCTAAACGTTTAAATCCATATTGTTAGTCCTTAAAATAGAAAAATAACCATTTTTAAAATGGTTATTTAATTTTTAAAAGATAATCGCACTTACATTAAATTTTCTGCAAATCGCGCATAAAAAGGGAGTCACAATAATTGTTCTACCTCGCTCATAATTAGCAATAACCGACTGGTTAGTATTTAAAATATTTTCAAAATTCATAATTATCCACCAGTCCCATTTTCTCATTTATAAATAATATCCGAAATGATATGTGCCAAATAGAAATATTTTTCTTGATTTTTATTTATTGTCTTCGATAAATTATGACACCGACTTTAAAAGCAATTCATTCTATATTCTTTTTTAATACCCATTAACATAAAATTATAAGGGTGAAGATTATGCGTATTGTAAAAAACCTTCAAAATTTTTTAATGGACCAAGATTATTATATAGATATTTTTAATAATTTTTTACATGTATATTATTACGAAACTTTAATCAGTTTAAGTGAAACTTTAATAGAATTAAAATTAAAAGAATTTGTCCTAGCTATTGAAGGTAAAGATTTAATTGTAAGTAAAATGGATAATCATGAAATATTAATTAAAGGTCTAATTAATAATGTGAGGTTTATACGATGAAACACTATTTAAAAATACGAATAATTACTTCTAAAAAAACTAATACCTTATTAAAACTTAATAAAATTAATGTTGATACTAGGAATATAATATATGAAAAAGATTCTTTAGTTCTAGAAATATTATCTAGTGATTTAAAAAGAGTTAAAAAGTACTTAATAAGCTATAAAATTGAAATAATTGATGAAACTGGTATTTACAAAATAAAAAAAGAATTGCGTAAAAATATGCTTTTTATAGTAAGTATCATCTTTGCTGTTATTTTCTTTTTGCTTTTAACAAATATAATTGTAGACGTGAATGTTATCCATGAAAATAAAGAATTACGAGATTTATTATACGATGCTTTAGCTGAAAGAGGTCTAACTCCCTTAACTTTTAAAAAAAACTATGACGAATATGAACGTATTATTGAAGATATTAAAAATAATTATAAAGATAAAATAGAGTGGCTAGAAATAGATGTTGATGGCATGATAGTAAATGTTAGAGTTGAAGAACGTATTATTAATAATTATGAAGAAGAAAGTGGTTTTTGTCATATAGTAGCATCTAAATCTGGTATAGTAAAAAGTATTTCTACTAAAAAGGGAGTATCACTAGTGAATATTAATGATTATGTAAGTTCTGGTGAAATCTTAATTAGTGGTGAAATAAAACTTAATGAAGAAGTAAAAAATAATGTTTGTGCGAGCGGGGAAGTATATGCTGAAGTATGGTATAATATAAGTGCCACTGTACCTCTAAATTATGAAAAAAAAGTTAAAACTGGTAAAATGCGGTACAATTTTATGATTAAAAGTAAGCATGAGGAATATGTAATCTTAAAAAGTAGAGTAGAGAATAAAGACACTGAAAAAAAACTTTTATTTAAAATATTTGGACTGGAATTTTATATAGAAAAAGAATATGAAGTTAATGTTACAAAGCACAAATATAATGAAACAGAAGCTTTAAATAAAGCAAAAGAACTTATTTATGAAAAACTTGCTATTAGAGGCAATAAAATTTCTGATATAATAGACGAAAAAGTCTTGAAAAAAAGTATAAATAATGATAATTTAGATATAGATATGTTTCTGGCTATTAAAGAACAAATTGGGAAAAAATCGTCTTATGAATTAGAAATGGATAGTGATACTAATGATAACAAGCATAACGAAAATAGTAACTGAATCAATTGACAATATGTGGCCTATGTTAACCATATTTTTAGTAATAATTGCCACTGTTCGTATAGCTGCTATAAGGTCTAATAATGAAAAATTTGTTTTCTATAAAGAATTCACTAATCTCTTATTTATTGTCTATGTTCTTTTACTATATGAACTATTAACAAGATCTGAATTAAATCATGTAAGTGGTTATAACCTAGCTCCATTTACGGAAATATTTCGATATAAAATAGGAAGTAATGCTTTTTATATAAATGTTGTTGGCAATATTGTCTTATTTATCCCTTTTGGTTATTTTATCTCAAGCTATATAAAACCCAAAAAGATTTTACCTATATTACTCGTAAGTGCTATTAGTAGTGCTACTGTCGAATTTGTTCAATTATGTATAGGCAGAAGTTTTGATGTTGATGATATTATCTTAAATACTTTAGGTGCCATAATCGGTTTCTTATTATATGTTGCTCTTAATGCCATAAAGAAATACTTACCAAGCATTTTTGGCAAGGATATAATTTATAACATATTATGTGTTATTATCTTAATTTTAATTGTGATTTGTTTATTAGGACGAATGGGAGTTAATATAATATGAATAAATTTGAAATAAATGATGTATATCATGTTGATTTTAAATATAATTATTTAAAAAAAGTTATTAAAAAAACCTTAAAACATGAAAAAGTCAAAAATGCTTTTTTTTCTATTATTTTTGTCAGTGAAGAAGAAATTCAAAGAATAAATAAAGAATATCGTAATATTGATAAAATAACCGATGTTATATCATTTGCATTTGAAGATAATGAAGATTTAGTGTATAATAAAATCAGGGTTTTAGGAGATATTTATATTTGTATTCCGCGAATGCTTGAACAAGCTAAAAGTTATGGCCATAGTGTAAAAAGAGAACTTTCTTTTTTAACTGTGCATGGTTTATTACATTTATTAGGGTACGATCATATGAAAAAAGAAGAAGAAGAGGTTATGTTTGCGTTACAGGAGTTGGTTTTAAATGAAACAGGTATCAAAAGGTAATCATAATAAAGAAATAAAAAAATTTAATCGAGAAGCTGTTAAAGTTTATGGCATATCTCGTTTTATAAAAAGTGTCAAATACTCATTAGATGGTTTAGTATATGCCTATCGTTATGAGCAAAGTTTATGGCTTCATGGTATAGTAACAATTTTAGCTATTACTTTGGGAATTATATTTAAAATAAAACTATCAGAATGGGCAATTATATTTATTGCTCTTGGCAGTATTCTAGCTTTAGAGTTAATAAATACAGCTATTGAAGCTGCAGTTGATTTAACAACTAGTGAAATTCATCCTTTAGCTAAAATCGCTAAAGATTGTGGTTCGGCTTCCAGTTTTATTATGTCAATTGTTTCAATCGTAATTAGCTTATTTGTATTTGGACCATATTTAATGGACTTATTTAAATTATTGTAAGAAAGGTAGTATTTTTGTGAAAAGTGGATTTGTCAGTTTAATTGGAAGACCTAATGTAGGTAAATCAACATTATTAAATACTCTAATCAATGAAAAAGTTGCTATTACTTCTAAAATAGCAGGAACAACTAGAAATATTATTCAAGGAATTTATAATGAACCTGATTATCAAATTGTTTTTATGGACACCCCTGGAATTATTAAACCTATAAATAAATTAGGAAAAATTACTAATAAACAAGCTATGTCTTTAGTTAAAGATATTGATTGTTTACTTTTTGTAGTAGATGCTTCCGCAGGACTTGGTAAAGGGGACCGTTTTATTATCGATGTTTTAAAGAAAACGGAATCACCTGTAATTTTAGTTTTAAACAAAATTGATAAACTTACTAAAGAAGATATTATTTATAGTATCAATGAATACAAAGATTTATATCCCTTTCAAGAAATAGTTCCTATATCAGCTTTAGATAATGATAATGTTGACCATTTATTAGAAGTTATTAAAAAATATTTAAAAGATGAAATTAGATATTTTGATACAGATATTAAAACCAGCAATAGTAATTATTTTATGATTAGCGAAATAGTTAGAGAGAAATTATTTAATGTTACAGTTGAAGAAATCCCTCATAGCTTAACTTGTCATACTATTTATTATGAAGAAAAAAAAGATTTAATTGAAGTTCATGTTGATATAATTGTGGACCGAGATACAATCAAAAAAATAATTATTGGCAAAAAGGGTGACCGCCTCAAAATGGTCGGATCTTTAGCCAGAGAAGAATTAGAAGAAAGATTTGGTAAGAAAGTTTATCTAGAATTATTTGTTAAAACCATTAAAAATTGGAAAGATAAAGAGCGTTATATAAAAGAATTAGGCTTTTTAGACTTTTAATGAATAAAAAAATAATAAGTGTCTCATAATTAATATAGAAAGGATGACACTTATGAATAAAAAGGAAGCCTGGAAAAAATTTGTTAATTCTGGTAAAGTTGAAGATTATTTAGAATATAAAAAAATTGAAAAAGATGAAAGATAAATTTAAAATAAATAATAACTTATGATACATAACACTGCCTTTTGGTAGTGTTTTAAAAACCCTTAAAAATATTTTACCATTTCTTTATTTTTCAACATATTGTTGTTATAATATATATTGAGATGATTTAAATGATACGAGAAATAGAAGGAATTATCATAAAAGAAACCCCATACAGTGAGACATCTAAGATAATAAATGTTTATACTAATGAGGGTATAATAGGGATTATGTGTAAAGGAGCTAGATCTTTAAAAAGTCAATTTAGAGCTACAACTTTAAAATTTACCTATGCAAAATTTATTATTTATTACAAAGAAAATAAGTTATCTACCCTAAAAAGTGTTGATGTTATAAATTCCTTAAGTACAATTAAAAACGATATAGTTTTATTAAGCTATTTAAATTATTTAACTGAACTTACAGAACAAGTAGTAAAACAATCATGTGATGACATATATCAGGACTTTCTAGCAACTATTTTAAAAATAAATGAAGGATTAGATCCTCTAATAATGTGTAATATTTTAGAAATAAAATATTTAGATTATTTAGGAGTAGGCTTAAATTTAGATTGTTGTGTTAGTTGTAATTCTACTAAAAATATTGTAACTATAGACGGTGACCGTGGAGGATATATTTGTCAAAATTGTTATCAAAATGAACCTTTAGTCGAACCTAAAACTATAGAATTATTGCGTATGTATTATTACGTTGAAATTAAAAGTATTACAAATTTAAATATAAGCTCGAATGCTAAAAATGAAATAAATAATTTCTTAAATACCTATTATGATAGGTATACAGGTTTATATTTAAAAAGTAAAAACTTCTTGAAAAAAATTACAAATGAATAATTTTTGATTTAGCTTTTTTATGTTTTAAGGTATAATTAATATGTGATGTATAATGAAGAAGTTGAAATATATAATAGCTATATTAATAAGTCTAATACCATTAAATGTTTTTGCATATGATAAATCTGTCGTGGATATCACGAAAACTAGTATTGAGGATTTAAGTGATGCTTTAGACAAAGGATACTTAACAAGTGAACTTTTAGTTAAATTATATTTAGATCGTATTGAAGCATATAACCAAGAATTTAATGCAATAAGAGAATTAAATCCCAATGCTTTAGCAGAAGCCAAAACTTTAGATAACGAACGACAAAATGGCTATGTTAGAGGAGCTTTACATGGTATACCTATACTTGTAAAGACTAATATTGATGTTTTGGGAATTATGACCACTGCTGGAGCAAAATCTTTGCAAGATAATTATCCTAAAAGTGATGCAACAGTTATCAAGAAGTTAAAAGATGCTGGCGCTATTATATTAGGATCTACAAACATGAGTGAATTTGCTTTTCAAGCCATTGCTTCTAATAGCTCCTATGGTAATGTCAAAAATGCCTTTAATACCCAATATTCTCCCAATGGATCTAGTGGTGGTAGTGCTGTTGCCATAGCAACTAGTTTTGCTGCCGCATCTTTAGGTACAGATACTAACTCTTCGGTTAGAGTTCCTGCCTCTGCCGCAGGTTTAGTAGGTTTAAGACCAACTTTAGGTTTAATTAGTAGTGAAGGTGTAATTCCTTATGATTTAGAAAGAGATACAGTTGGTATTTTAACGAAAACGGTACAAGATAATGCATTAATTTTAGATATTATAGCGGATAATGATAATTATAAGAATAGTACTAAAAATAATTTATCTGATTTTAAAATTGGTGTTATAACTGGTTATGTTGATGGTTATGCCAATGAATATGGCGCTAATTCTAAAACAGATACAGATATTTCCACTCTTACTAATGAAAAATTACAGTTATTAAAAGATAATGGTGCTAATTTAATTGCGATTGATCGTCTAGTAAATAGCTATTATTCTAATATAGCAAGTTCTACTATGACTGGTATTAGTTTTTGTACTGGCTTTAATAATTATATTAAAAATACTACGGGAAAAATTCGCTCCTTTAAAGATTTAGTATATGCAGAAGGCCATATATATGGCATATCAGGTTATCTTAGTGGTTGTACAGGAGCATGGCAAAATAATTTGAAAAATATCAATGCTAAGAAAAAAAAATTTGAAGATCATATTTTAGAAGTTATGAAAGAATATGATGTTGAAGTACTTGTTTATCCCACAATGAAAGCTAAACAACTCAAACTAAATCAAGGAGGAAGTCTTAACGCTCCTGGAAGTGGTTTGAGTCCTGTAATAGGGTATCCTTCAATTACTATACCTATGGGATATATTGATAATCTTCCATATGGATTAGAATTCTTTAGTACCAAATATAATGAAGAAAACCTTTATAAAATTGCTTCGATATTTGAAAAGTTAAATGGTTTAGAACTATCAAATAGTCCTTTAACTCCTAGTCTTTATGAAATCCCCGATTATATTTCTGAATTAAAAGGACTATACGAACAATATTATCAAAATAAAAATTATACTAAATTAATTAATAATACTAAAAATTTCTTTTTAGAATATCATCACAACGATACTTTAAAAAATGAAGAATTAGCAACCAAGTTAATAGAAGAATTTAAAAATAAAAAAGTTCCTATAGTAGAAATTATTTCTGAAAATATTTCAGAGATTAGTAGTTTAATTAATTATAAAATAGCTTTAATTTTAATTATTGTCATATTAGCACCAATAGCTATTACTATTTATTTAGAGATTAAAAAATCTTTAAAACATTTAACACATAAAATAAAGAAAAATAATAAAAGGAGAACTTATGGAAAATCAAATAAAAGAAAGAATGGCTAGTCATAATTTAATATTATCTCAATATGCTTGTAAAGATCAAGAAGCAATCTATTTAAAACCTACCAAAAGCGATATTAGAACATCATTTTTTCACGATATTGATAAAATACTATATAGTTTAAGCTTTATTCGTTATCAAGACAAAACTCAAGTGTTTTCTTTTACTAAAAATGATCATATTTCCAAAAGAATGATTCATGTACAATTTGTAAGTAAAATAGCGAGAACTATTGGTCGAGCTTTAGGGTTAAATGAAGATTTAATCGAAGCAGCTTCGCTAGCTCATGATTTAGGCCATGTTCCTTTTGGTCACATTGGAGAATCTATTTTAAATGAAATTAGTTTAAATCATAATGAAGGTTTCTTTAATCATAATATCGAAAGTGTTAGAAAACTTCTTTATGTTGAAAATTTTGGACAAGGACTAAATATATCTATTCAAGTATTAGACGCTATTATGTGTCATAATGGCGAATTTGCTTTAGGGCGTTATGAACCTGTAAGAAAAACTAAAGATGAATTTTTAAAAGAATACGAAGAAAGCTATAAATCTAAAGAAACGATTACTAATATGAAACCTATGACTCTTGAAGGTTGTGTAGTTAGAATAAGTGACCTTATAGCTTATCTTGGTCGTGACATAGATGACGCTATTAGAATGTCTATGCTAAAAAGGGAAGATATTCCTGAATTTATCGTAAAAACTTTAGGTGATAATACTAGTGATATTGTAAATAGTTGCATTTTAGATATCATTAAAAATAGCTATAATAAAAATTATCTAGAATTAAGTAGTGACATTTATAAAGCAATTAAAGAACTTATGCAATTTAATTACAAATATATTTATAATAATTCTGAATCTTCTAAAAATAGGCATAAGCTAAAAACAATGTTTGAAACATTATTTAATAAATATTTAGCTGATTTAGAAAGTAATAATAGAGATTCTGTGATCGTTTCGTCTTATTTAAATAATATGTGTCTAGATTATCAAGAAAAAAACACTAATGCTAGAATAGTTATTGATTACATATCTGGTATGACCGATGAATTTTTCTTGAAAGAGTATGAAAAAAATAATAAATTAAATTAAAAATTATAAATAAATATGATAAAATATAAATAAGCAGGGTGTTTGAAATGTTAGAAGAAAGTATAAAACAAATATATAAACATAACGATATTTTATCAGCATATGCTTGCCATGATTTATATGCTGTTTATTTTAATGAGAGAAAATCTAGTTTTTTGCCACCATTTTATGAGGATACTGAAGCAATAATAAATTCGGCATCTTATACAAGATATATTGGAAAACCTCAAGTATACACTCATAATAATACTTATGATCACATTCAAAATAGAATGATTCATGTCGAGTTGGTTAGTCGTGTTGCAAGAACTACAGGTATTTTTCTTGGTTTAAATGAACATTTATTAGAAGCAGCAGGGAAAGGACACGATCTTGGTCATGTTCCCTTTGGTCATGAAGGAGAATATATTTTAGATGATATTAGTCAGTCTGTAGGTGAAGGACGGTTTAACCATAACGTCCAAAGCGTTAGAAATTTAATGTTTTTAGAAAATCATGGACAAGGATTAAATATTTCCTTACAAGTATTAGATGCTATTTTATGCCATAATAGTAAAGGTTTACAACCAGTTATGGAACCTCATAGTAAAACTTTAGAACAATTTATGGCAGAATATTATGCCACATATCAAGATAAAACCGTTTTAAATAGAATTGTTCCAATGACATTAGAAGGATGTGTTATTCGCATTAGTGATTTAATTGCATATTTAGGACGAGATCTTGATGACGCTGAAAGATACGGGATTTTTTCTTGGCAAGAAGTACCTGAAGATATTTTAGCTGTTTTAGGTCACTCTCGTAGTGAGCTAGTAAATACTTGTATTAGAGATATAGTTAAATCTAGTTTTAATAAACCATATATTGCTATGAGTGATAAAATATTTATTGCTTTAAAAAAGCTTTTAGAAATTAACACCAAAAATATCTATCATAATTATTTAAAACCAGGAGAAAAGGAACAAATGGAAGTCATGTTTAATACTTTGTTTAATGCGTATTTGCAAGATTTAGATAAGGATAAAGAGCAATCTTTAGTAGTACAATATTATCATAATATGACTCCAGAATATCAAAGAAACAACAGTAGAGAAAGAGTAGCTTTAGATTATATTTCTGGTATGACTACTAATTATTTTAAAAATGAGTATAAAAAAGAATTAGTAAGGGCTAGAACACAATAGTTAAGGAGTTTATATGAAAAAGAACTTATCGGAATATGCTTGTAGGGATGAAGAAGCAATATATTTAAAGCCAGAAGAAATTAATCCTATATATACACCGTTTTATCATGATACTAATAAAATAGTTGCTTGCAATACTTATTCTAGGTATATGGATAAAACTCAAGTGTTTCCAAGGCTTTGGACATCTAATGACCATTTAACAAAAAGAAAAATTCATGTCGAATTAACAGGTAGAATTGCTAGAACGATTGGCCGTAATCTAGGTTTAAATGAAGATTTAATTGAGGCAGGAGCAAGTGTACATGATTTTGGACATATTCCTTTTGGCCATGAAGGAGAGCGAGCTTTAAATAAAATAAGTTTGAAATATGGCGCTGGTTTCTTTAATCATAATGTTCAAAGTGTTAGAAATCTTATGTTTTTGGAAAACAACGGAAAAGGTCTTAATGTATCCATGCAAGTTCTAGATACAGCTTTATGTCATAATGGAGAAGTTACTGAAAGAAGATATATTCCTCGCCCCAAAACAAAAGAAGAATTTTTAGAAGAATATTATGCTTGTTATCAAGATAAAAGTGTTTTAGGCAGGCTTCATGCTATGACTTTAGAAGGGCAAACAGTTCGTTTAAGTGATTTAGTTTCTTATATTGGCCGAGATATAGATGATGCAAAGAGAGTAGGAATTCTTACTTGGGAAGATATTCCCAATGATATTAAAAAGATTCTTGGTAATTCTACTCCTGAAATTGTTGATAACATTATTTATGATGTGTTAGAAAATAGTTACAATAAACCTTATTTAGAGTTTAGTGCAATCGTATATGAAACACTTGATAGACTTTTAAAGTTTAATACTGCTAATATTTATATGGCTAAATTATCACCAGAACAAGCAAAATATATTGAGTTTATGTTTGATACTATGTTTCAAATTTATGTTCAAGACCTAGAAAGAATGAATCCTAATTCTTCCGTTGTAGCGTACGTGAATGGCATGAACCAAATTTATAGAGACAATAACGATAATACTCGTATAGCTATTGATTATTTGGCTGGCATGACAGACTCTTATTTTCAAACAGAATTTAATAAAGCAATGACTCGTATTCGAAAATAATTGACACTACAAACACTAGTATGATACACTAATTCTGGTGATAATATGAAAATACTTAAATATGTAAAAACAAAGTCTAATGAATATAAAATAACAACAGATGAAGGAGACTATAAACTTTTTGATGATATAATTATTAAAAGTGAACTCTTATTAAAAAAGGATATTAGTAAAGAGGAATTTGCTAATATTTTAGCGAAAAATAATATGTTAAAAGCCTATTATAGTGCTTTAAAAATGGTTTCGATTAAAATGCGGAGTGAAATAGAATTAAAAAACTTATTAAAAAAGAAGGAATATTCTTCCGAAGAAATTAATTATGCTATCGAAAAGTTAGCAAAAGAAGGTTACTTAAATCACGAAGTATATATAGAAGCTTATATTCATGATATGTTAAATCTTTATTTAGTTGGAGAAACTAAAATATTAAAAGATTTAATTAAATTAGGTTTTAAAGAAAATGAAATATTACCTCATTTAGCTAAAGTAGATAAAAGTATTTATATTACCAAAATAAATAAATACATTACCAAAAAAGCAAAAGCTAACAAGCGAAGTGTTAATGAGTTTAAAAGAAAAGTTTTAGATGAATTAATCAATAAAGGATTTTCTAAAGAAGATATTATTACTGGTTTGAATGAGATAGAGATAGAAGAAAATACTTTTGAATTAGAAAAATTAATAAATAAATTATATAAAAAGTATATAAATAAATATGATTTAAATACTACTAAAATGAAAATAAAAAATTATTTATATCAAAAAGGATACATAGATATTAATATTGATAAATATCTTGACAAATAGATTTTAATCGTATATTATACTAATTTAGGTGGGGGAAATGACAGAACTAGAAATAAAAATAATTCGCTTAATAAAAGCAAACTTTACGCTTAATCAAATTCTTGATATTGTAAAAATAGACCATAAAACTTTTTGGGAAATTCTATTTAATTTGAGAAAAAAAGGATATTCATTTGATCGAAAATATTACAGTAGTGGTGATATAATTTATAATTATACAAATAATCCTGCTTCATTTAATGATAGTGCGAGTATTATTACAGCACCAGAAGAAACAGAATTTACAGCTTTACTAACCTCTGATTTACATATTGGACGTAATGGAAAATATAGTATTTTTGGAAGTAGAGAACGTTTAGATATTTTAGATAATTGTTTTAATTATTGTGCTAAAGAAGGAATACATACAATTATAAATGGCGGAGATTTTATTGATAGCTTTATGAATTTTTTTGTAGAAACAGAAGATGTGGAGCGTGCTCAAGAGGAGCAAATCAATTATGCTATAGAGCGTTATCCTTATGATAAAAATATTTTAACTTATCTATGTTTAGGCAACCATGATTTTGATGCCTTATTAAGAACTAACCAAGATATTGCTTTAGCTCTCCATGAAAGGCGACATGATATCATTCCAATTGGTTATGAAAGTGGCATAATAAGAATTAAAAATGATGCATTTGGAGTATTCCATAAACTTGATAATGGCACTACACAAAGAAATTTAAAGTTAGTAAAAACGTTTTGGCTAAAGGGTCATAGTCATCAAACACGTTTTAATTTTCGTAACTCAATTCCATCTATTTATATTCCAACTTTAATGGATGATGAAGATAGCAGAAATATGAGTCATCCAGTTCTTAAAATGACAATTAAATTTGAACATGGATATTTTAAACTTGTTATTATTGAACAATTGTTAGCGGGTTATGGTTTTATGAAAGTTAATGACTGTGTTTTTGAATTAAATAAAAATAAAAAAATAAAAGAAGATTCTCCAGTAGAACTGGAAGAGTCACCAATTCTTACAAGAAGAAAATAACTTTATATATATTTTAAGCAAATAAAAACTGCGGAGAAATTTCGCAGTTTTACTTTATTTAATTATTTTTACTTTGATTAATTAAGTTGTTCATATATTTACCGTATTGAGTTTTAATTTCTGAATCAACTATGTTAAGATCATATTTTTCACGATAGTATTTAATAGCTTCTACAGATAATTCTTTGTTTTCTGCTAATTTATTTTCTGTAATTTTTTCTTTCATGCTAGTAAGTGAATCTTCATAACTTTTCTTTGTTCCAGTTTTAGTTTTTAAAATAACATGATAACCAGATTCTGTAGTAATAAGTTCTGTAGAATATTCACCATCTTTTAATTTATAAGCAGCTTTTACTAATTCATCATATTTACTATTTAAAGAATCAATATTAATTTCTCCTAAATTTCCACCTTTATTTTTAGTAGAATCATCTTTAGAATATTCTTTAGCAAGTTTACTAAAAGTATCGCTAATATTTTCATTATTCTTTTTTGCTTTATTTAATTCTTCAATAATTTTATTGATTTCTTCTTTAGCTTTGTCTTCTTCCTTTTTCTTATCAGTATCACTCATACCATCTTTAACATTAGGTGTTATTAAAATATGAGAAATAGTCATATCAGGATAAACACTTTTTTCATAAAATTCTTTTAATTCATCATCAGTAATTTTTCCTTCAACATAATTTTTAATAGCTTCATTTTGTAAATAACTTATATAAAGATAGTTATGATAAGCTTCAACTGTTTCAAACTTATTCCAACTTAATACTTGAAGTAAAGCTTCTTCACTATCATAAGTACTTCTCATTTGTTTAATAACTGCATCCGCATAAGATTTAGCATCTGTAGTTTTATCATCTAATTCTTTTTCATAAATATATTTATCAATCATATTTACCAAAGTACTTAATCCAAAGCTATCTTTTATCTCCTTATAAAAATCATTAGCACTAATTGCACCATCTTTAAAAGTTACTACCGCTTCATCTCCGTTTGATAATGTAGGTATTTTACCACATCCACATAGTAATAGGGAACATGCCCCTAGTAAAAATATTTTCTTTTTCATTATATTCCTCCATCAATAATTATAGCAGTTACATACTTATTTTACAAGACTTTTAATAATTTTATATAAATAGAATATTGCCCAGCACCATTTATAAAATTTTACGTAATATATAAGTGAAAAGACAAATAAAGGAGGAATGATTTATGAATAACTGCGGATGTGGAAATGGCTTCAGTGCTGCCATGATCTTAGTACTATTTATCTTACTAATCATCATAGTAGGAGCATTCATTTAGTCTTTTAAAAATATAATAGGAGGTGTCCCATGGGATGTTGTAAAGACAAAGTACAAACCAATAATTGTTGTGGAGGATTCTTACAAAATGGTGCATTCTTAATCATAGTACTATACATACTACTCGCAATAATTCTAGGTGGAATACTATATTATTAAAGAGGATAAACCTCTTTTTCTTTTGGATTTTAGATAATTATATCTTGACATTTAACGAAAAATGCTTATAATAACTGCTAAAAAGAAAGAGGTATTAAAATGTTATTAACGGCTTATTTAGTATCAGTATTAGTTGGTTTGGGATTGAGCTTTATTTCTGCCGCATCTATAGTCAAAAAATTAAAAAGAGAAGGAATACCTTATAAAAAAAATAAAGTATCCTTTATTGAAAACATATCAAAATTAATTAAAATATTATTATCATATGCAGTACCAGGCTTAAATATAATATATGGTATTGCATTCATCAAGAAGCAAGATGAACTTTATGAACATATAAAAAACAAAGCTATTTCTGAAAATGATTTAAAAAAAGCTACGGCTTTAGAAAACAAGCAAAATCAGAAAAAAGATAATGAAGATGATTTCTTATTATATATAACTAAAAATATGAAATTAGTTGCATTTAGTAAGTATGAAGGATATGAAAGTGATTTACAAGCTCTTTATTCTCTTGCTATTAAATACTTTGAAATTAAGAAAAAAACAGGAGCTACTAAATGCAATGATGTATTAATGCAATTTCCTGAATTTAATAGAATTTTAGTAGAAATTGAATCCAGAATCAATGTTTACGTAGAAAAACAAGAAGTTCAAGCTCAAGACAATGCTACATTAGAACAAATTAGAAGCTTTTTAAATGGTATTGGTATTTCTGATAATATGAGTTACGAAGAACTTTTGTCATTAGCTTCTATTAAAGAGATTAATTTATCTCTTCCTGGAGAAGATTTTCCTAAATTATAGTCTATTAAGACTATTTTTTTATTTGTAAACATTATGTAAAAAAGCCTGTTTTTTTAAAAAGCGAACACTTAAAACTTTACAACTTTTCTTATATTTGATAAGATGATGGTAAGCAGTGGTACATTGTGGTAGAAAGTGGGGGATAAAGATGTTCATGGGCGAGTATCATCATAATATTGATGACAAGAATAGACTAGTAATTCCATCAAACTATCGTGAATTACTTGGAGAAACCTTTGTAATAACACGTGGTTTAGAAAAATGCCTTTATGTCTATACTGAATCTGAATGGCAAAAAATAGTAGATAAGTTAGCAAGTCTACCATTTACCAAAAAAGATGCTCGTATTTTTGTAAGATCTTTCTTTTCTGCTGCTGCTAGTTGCAATTTTGATAAACAAGGTCGAATTAATATTACAACTCCTCAAAGTGATTATGCTAATTTAAAAAAAGAGTGTGTCATAATCGGTGCAAACGATCGTATCGAAATATGGTCTAAAGAGGATTGGGATAATTTCAATCTTGAATATAGCGAAACACTTGAAAATGTCGCAGAACATTTATTTAATGGTGAAGTATGAAACATTTTAGTGTAATGCGTGATATTGCAATAGAGTATTTAAATATCAAAGATGACGGTATTTATGTAGACGCCACACTAGGATATGCCGGTCATAGTAGCGAAATTTTAAAAAGAATAAAAAAAGGGAAATTATTCGCCTTTGATGCGGATAGTGAAGCTATAAGCTATTCGCATCAATTATTACTTGAGATAGGGGAGAATTTCGAGATAATTCATTCTAATTTTATTAATTTAGAAAATGAGCTTGAAAAAGTTAAGGTCTCAAGTGTAGATGGCTTTATATTTGATTTAGGACTATCTAGTCCCGAAATTGATGATGCTAACCGTGGATTTAGTTTTATGGTGGATGCTGAACTTGATATGCGAATGGATAGAAGTTCTACAATTTCAGCTAAAGAGGTAGTAAACACTTATAGTGAAGAAAAACTAACTGGAATCTTTTATAAATATGGTGAAGAACCTCAAAGCAAACGAATTGCCAAATTTATTGTCAAATATCGTGAGACTAAAAAAATTGAGAAAACATTAGAATTAGTTGATATTATAAAAAACGCTGTGGGTGCTAACTATTTTTATAAAGAACATCCCGAACGTGTAATATTTCAAGCCATCAGAATAGAGGTTAATAAAGAATTAGAAGCGATAGAAGTAGCGCTTCCTATCGCTATTAAAAAATTAAAAAAAGGTGGAAGAATATGTGTTATAACATTTCATTCTTTAGAAGATAGACTTGTTAAAAACATATTTAAAAAATATAGTGAAACCAATGAAATTTTTAAAGGTTTGCCAGATAAAGAAATACCTGAAGAATATAAACCTCTAATAAAATTAATAAATAAAAAACCAATTTTACCAAGCGAAGAAGAAATAAAACTTAACTCGCGCAGTAAAAGTGCTAAATTAAGAGTAATAGAAAGGGTCTGACAAAATGAGAACTAAAAAAGTAAAGAGAGTAAAATTATTAAAAGGAGAAAAATTAATGTTTTTCTTAATTGTTTTCTTTGGCTTTTTAGTTTTACCATTTTCTTGGATTTATACTAAAGCTCTACTATCTGAAACCAATATTGAACTTGAAAAAATAAAAATGAAAATTGAAAAACAAAACAACACTAATGAAGCTTTAGGTATGCAGATTGATGAATTAGCCTCAATTGATAACATTCAAGATATTGCAAGTTCATCAGGTTTGTCTTATAATAATAATAACATTAAAACAATTAGTGACTAAAGGAGATTAAAATATGAGAAGAAAGAGATCAAGAGTTAAAATAAGTGCATTTTTTATTCTGATCTTTTTTTTCTCTTTTTTAATGGCTGCTTGTAAACTTATATATGTAGCAATGTCAAGTAATGTTGATGGAATTAACTTAACAGAATTTGCTAATAACCGTAATACTGTAAAAAAAACACTTTATGCCTCACGTGGAAATATTTATGATGTATCTGGTGATTTAATCGCTAGTAATGCTAACTCATATACTTTAATTGCCTACTTGAGTGAATCTCGTACAACTAATCCTGAAAATCCCAAACATGTTGTTGATAAAGAAACTACGGCTAAAGAACTAGCTAAAGTATTAAATGCTGATTATGAGTATATTTTAGGCCGTCTAAATATTCCTAATGTTTATCAAGTAGAATTTGGTGTTGCTGGCAAAAATTTATCTGAAAATAAAAAAGTAGACATAGAAGCTTTAGCTTTACCTGGTATAGATTTTATTGAAGGAAACAAAAGATACTATAAAAAATCAAAAATGGCTTCCTATATAGTAGGATATGCCAAAGCTAATGACGAAGGTGAAATAGTTGGCGAAATGGGTATTGAAGGATACTATAACGAAATATTAAAAGGAACAGATGGCGAAACTGAATACCAACGTGATGCTTATGGCTACCAAATGGGAGATGCTTATACTACCGAACCTATAAGTGGTAGTGACATTTATCTTACTCTCGATTCGCAAATCCAATTAATATTAGAAGATGCTACTCATACTTTAGAAGAAAATAATACTTTTTCTTGGTTTACATTTACAGTCATGAATGCTAAAACCGGAGCAATTGTAGGCTCAACCTCTAGTCCTAACTTTAATCCTAATACTTTAGAAGGCTTAAAAAATTATGTTAATCCTTTAGTTGGATATACTTATGAACCAGGATCTACTATGAAAATATTTTCATGGCTCGCTGCTATGGAAAATGGTATATATGATGGCAATAAAGAATTTATGTCAGGTAGTAAAGTTATTAAAGGAGCTACCATTAAAGACTTTAATAATGTTGGATGGGGAAAAATTAGTTATGATAAAGGGTTCGCTTATTCATCCAATGTTGCTGCGACTAATTTAGCTTTAGAATTAGGCAATAAAAAATTACGTGAATTTTATACTTCATTAGGATTTGGCTCTAAAACTGGTATTGAACTGCCTGGAGAAGAACCTGGGATTATAAGACTTACTTATGAATCTGAACTAGCTAGTGCATCATTTGGGCAAGGTATCACTACGACACCTATTCAAATGCTTCAGGCTCTAACAACTATTACTAATGATGGTGTAATGATAAAACCTTATATAGTTGATAAAATAGTTGATGAAAAAGGAAATGTTACATACGAAGGTAAACGTACAGAACTGGGTAAAAAAGTTTCTAGTAATTCTGTAAAGAAAATTAATGAATTAATGTATGATGTTGTATATAATGGCGTTACCAAAGCTTGGCAAACTAAAAATGTCACTGTAGCAGGAAAAACAGGAACAGCTCAAATTGCGGGTTCAGGCGGATATTTAACTGGTGATATTAATTACATACGTTCATTTGCGGGGATTTTTCCTTACGAAGATCCAGAATATATATTTTATGTTTCAGCAAAGCAAATTGATGGTGGTGCAAGTGCTGTTGCTAAAGTTGTTACTAAAGCAATTGAGAGTATTGCTAATTATGCGCATTTAACAAAAGATGATACAGAGTTAGATACATCTAAAGTTATATCTTTAAATAATTATATTAGTAGTGATACAGTAGAAACAACTAAATCACTAGAAAGACAATCTCTAATTCCTATATCTATCGGTAATGGGACTAAAATTATTAATCAATATCCTTTAAAAAATACCGAAGTTCTAAAGGGAAGCAAAGTATTCCTTTTAACAGATAGTAATGAATATACTATGCCAAATATTAAAGGATGGAGTAGTAGTGAAGTAATGAATTTCTGTAATTTAATAGGTTTAAAATATACTTTTGATGGCTTTGGAACAGTTGAAAGTTTTAATATTGAACCTGATTCAGTAATAGATTTAAAGAAAAAATTAGAAATAACCTTAAAAGCTACATAATTTAAAAATAGAAATCCATAATAATAACAGGTGAGATTATGAAAGAAGTTAACCGTTATTATGAAGGATATCAAGATTCGTCAAATAAGATTGAATATTTAAAATTTGGTCTCTTAAACGAATTTGGTCATAGTGAAAGAGGAAACTCTAATTATTATGATGAAGAAAAGATTATAAAAACGAGGTATAACCATAGAGGTTAACCTTTTTCTTTTTGGTTTTTTAAGTTATTTAGTTCTCTTTGAAGTTTTTCTACAGCATCCAGTAAAAAATCTACTTCTGGTCTTTGAGTTTGATTACTTTTACTATTATTAGAGTAATAACTACCACCATTTTTATGTTCTTTACTATTAATATTTATATTGTTAGATTCTAATCTTGCTTCAATTAATTGTTGTTGAGCTGCGGTTGTTAAAATGAATTGTCCTACCAAAATTAACCAGTTACCAAAACTATTTTGTTCGTTTGCTGTATAATCTCCAACGCAAGCTGAACCTATTAAAACTGCTAAAAAGGCAAAGACTTGAGGATCTAAACTAGGAGGAAATCCTTCTAAATTTATGTTATGCATAGTATTCCTCCTATCTATATAATAATATTCTGGGTCTACTTGAATATTAGAGAAATTTGCAAAATTAAAAAAAATATAATATAATAGTAACAGGTGAAAAAATTATGCAAATAGATAATGTAGAATTAACTACTATGGCTGTTAGAACCAGTCAATATCCAGAAGAAAAATTACCTGAATTTTTATTAGTAGGGCGTAGTAATGTTGGAAAATCAAGTTTTATTAATACCCTTATTAATCGTAAAAATTTCGCTCATACTTCTTCTAAACCAGGTAAAACTCAAACTTTGAATTTTTATCTGATAAATAACAGCTTTTACTTTGTTGATGTTCCCGGTTATGGATACGCTTCTGTTTCTCATGACCGTCAAAAAAAATTTGGTGTTATGATTGAAGAATATATTAAAAGTCGTGATAACTTAAAGTGTGTTTTCTTACTTATAGATTACCGTCATAAACCAACTGAAGATGATGTCTTAATGTATGAATTTTTAAAATTTTATAATTTAAATATTAAGATTGTTGCGACTAAATTTGATAAAATTAAGAAAAATGCTCGAGATAAACAAAATAAATTAATAAAAGATACATTAAAATTAGAAAGTGAAGACTTTATAACTTTTTCTACTATAACTAAAAAGGGTAAAGACGAAGTATATGAAGTCATAAAGGAATTAATATGATATATTTAAATAAAGAAACAAACTTTGTTGATGACTACGTAGTTTTTGATTTAGAAACTACAGGTTTAGATCCTATAACTAATAAAATTATTGAAATAGGAGCCTTAAAATATAAAAATAATAAATTAGTAGGAGAATTTAGTGTTTTAATAAATCCTGAAGTGCCACTACCTGAAGTTATAACTAGAATTACAGGTTTAAGCAGTGCTGATTTAGAAGATAAACCAACTATTGAAACAGTTTTACCTGAATTTTTATCATTTATAAAAGACTTAACATTAATCGCTCATAATTCGAGTTTTGATTTAAGTTTTATTGAAGAGAATTTAAAAAGGTTAAATATGCCTATTATTAAAAATAAAAATATTGATACTATAGATTTAGCTAAAAGATATATTCCTAAAGCTTATAACTATAAACTAGAAACATTAAAACATTATTTTAAATTAGATTATGGTTCTCATAGAAGTGTAGATGATTGTAAGACCACCAACTATATATATGAACACTGTAAAAAGAAATCTTTGGTTACAAACTAAAGATTTTTTCTTGGCAAAAAACTCAAATTATTTTATAATGATTAAATCAAGGTGATTTTAATGGTACAGTTTGATAGTATTAAAGGTTACAATAGAAAATATACTGGGGAGTTAGATAACGCCATTAGAATTATTATGCCTAAACTTATTCAAGCTTTTGTTAATATATTTGAAGGACACAAAGATTACATATCATTTACATTAACTAATCTTAATTTTGTTTATTTTATTCCAGAATATTATTTATTTCATCCTTTAGCGATGCCTAAAAATAGTCCTTTATATAAAGTAGGAAATGAATATCAAAAATATAATGAGTATTTAAGACAAAAATTAAAAAGTCATTACGAAAATGCTCAAATTACCCAATTTCTTGAAGAAGATAGTGCACTATTTACTAATGTATTAGAGTACGATTCTAATAAAGTATTAAAACATAAAAAGGTTGTCTTGCTTTCCATTTTTGTGATTGACCTAAAGACTATTATTCATGAACTAACACATGCACTTTTGATAAGCGTTTTATGTTTAACAGAGGATAGATTAATAGTATCTCATGGTTTTCCTAATACCGAAACGATGGAATTAATAAGTGATTTTATTGCTACAAAAGTTTTAGAAGAATACATCAGAATAGGTGGAGTTATCCCTGAAAGTTTAAGTCGCTTTAAATTACCTCAAAAGTATGAAGATAAATCTTACCTTGTTGAATATTTTTATAATTCATTATATCCTTTAATTCTTGAATCTTTGATAAGTGGTAATCATAATATGTTAGAAAAAAGTTTAGGAGTTAGTGCTTTTAATCAGTATTGCGATAGAGTAAAACATTTATATTACAAGCAAAGTATTTGTGATTTTGAATTAGCTGAATTGGAAAATATCGTTGATAAAATGCTTGATAATTATTTTAAAATAAAAAAAGAAAATTATGAATCTTTTTATCAAGAGCTAGAAAGTATGGGTTATCGCGTCAGAAGATTAAAATAATGACTAAATTGTAATAGCAAATACACCCTTAAAATGTTATACTTTATTTAGGTGATATTATGACTATTTTATTAGTTGAAGATGATACTACAATATTAAGTGGCTTAAGTTTTTGTTTAGAAAAAGAAAACTTTAAAGTATTACAAGCAAATAATGGTGAGGAAGCCTTAAATAAAATCGCTAATAATGCAATAGATTTATTACTTTTAGATATAAATCTCCCTGATTATAATGGCCTTGACTTATTTAACCAAATTAAACATAAAGATATCCCAACCATTTTTTTAACTGCTAATGACTTTGAAACAACTACTGTAGAAGCTCTAGATAAAGGCGCGGACGATTATATAACTAAACCTTTTAAAACTAGAGAATTGATAAGCCGAATTAATTCCGTTTTAAGAAGAGTAAATAAAACTGAAAATAAAAGCACATTAACTATAAAAAATATTACTATTAATTTAACTGATGCAAGTGTATATAAAGATAATAAAAAGGTATTTTTAACTGCTTTAGAATATAAAATTTTATTAATTATGTTTATGCATCCTGGAATGGTTTACACTCGAGATACTATTCTAGCTGAAATATGGGATACTGATGAAGCATATGTTAATGATAATACTCTTACAGTATATATTAAAAGAATACGTGAAAAAATAGAGGAAGATCCAACCAATCCTAAAATAATTTTAACTGTACGAGGACTAGGGTATAAAGCAAATGAAAACTAAAAAATATTTTATTTTAATAACTATAACTTTTATTCTTTTAATAATACTTAATATCACTATTTCTAAAACATATGAAAATTATTTATTTAGAACTCTTAATAACATTACTAGTAATCTAATTGAAAAATATCCAGAAAGTGAAGACGCTATATTAGATACAATTATCTATAGTAATAATACTCTTAATGTTTTACCAAAATACGGCATTAACTCTAAAACTTTAACAGAAATATCTCATATTAGGAAAGTGCAATTAAATACAATTATTATTACCACATCTATCTATTTAATTATAGTATCTATTTTCGCTCTTTATTTTTTATTACATAATTTAAAAATGAAGAAAGAAATAATTACTATTAATAGTTATTTAAATAAAATCTTACAAGGCTCCTACGAGCTTAACATAGCTGATTATAATGAAGATGAATTATCCATCTTAAAAAATGATATTTATAAAGTAACCATTAAGTTAAAAGAACTTACTGAATATGAGAGAAATGAACAAGTATATTTAATGAATACTCTAGAAGATATTTCACATCAATTAAAAACACCACTAACAGCTTTAATGCTTACTAATGATATCTTAAAATCCAGTAATTTATCTGAAACAGAATATAGAGAATTTTTAAATAAAGAAACTAAAGAATTAGAACGTATGGAATGGCTTATTACAACTCTTCTTAAATATAGTAAACTTGATAGTGGTTCAGCTATCCTCAAAAAAGAAAATATTAGAGCTTATGATTTAATTGCTAGTTCTTTAGAACCTTTAAATATATCTATAGAATTAAAAAATATTGAACTTGTAATAGAAAATTTAAACTTTAATTTAAACTGTGATATAAATTGGACAAAAGAAGCTTTTACTAATATTATAAAAAATGCTATTGAACATTTAGATAATAAGGGAACGATTAAAATTACAGGCGAAAATAATCCTTTATATAAAGCTATAACTATTAAAGATAATGGTAAAGGTATTAAAGAAAGTGATATTAAAAACATTTTTAAAAGATTTTATAGCACTAATAGTTCTAAAAATAGTGTGGGAATAGGTCTTAATATGGCTAAACTTATTTTTGAAAAGCAAAACGGAAGTATTGAAGTTACAAGTGAAGTCGGTAAATATACAAGCTTTAAAATAATTTTTTATAAAAATATTATTTAGTCTAGATTTAAATTTAAATATATGTTAAAATGTTCCTTAATTTAGAACTTTTAAAGTTCAAATAAGGGGATTTTATGAAAATATTTATTAGTGAAGATTTTAGTTGTGATTTTAATTATCAATATGATTATATTAGAAATAATTTAGAGAGACATTTTATACTAACAGAAGATATAAGTGAAGCTGATATTGTAGTATTTGCAGGTACTTGCGCTTGTACGGAAAATAAAATTAATTATATTGGTAATTATATAAATAAGTGTATAAGTAAGATGAAAAAAGATGCTATATCAATACTTACAGGATGTTTTACACGACCTTTTAAAGATGAAGAATTTTCTCATAATATTAAATTGTGGATGGACAACAATATAGACTATATTATACCTCATAACGAGCCTAATCTAATATTACAAACAATTTCTGATATTTTTTCTGATAGGATTAGTGATGCTTTTGGAGCATGCTTTTATAGTAAAGAAGATGGTACAGTAGATTTTTATGTTGGTAATGGTTGTCTCAATAATTGTGCTTTTTGTAAAGTAACCTATCAAAGTTATCCTTTAAAAAGTCTTGATTTAGAATCAATTAAATATTTTATTGATTTCTTTAATGAAAGTGAATTTAGAAAAGTAACACTAATAGCTACTAATTTGTCTCAATGTGGTTTAGATTTATATAATAAACCCATACTTCCAGAAATAATTGAACTGATAGAAAAACAGCCAAATATAAAACAATTAGATATATCTGGTTTAGCATTTAAAGATGCAATAAAATATCATTTAGAAGATGCTTTAGCTTTAAGTACAAAATTAAATACTGTTTTTGCAAGTTTAGAAACAGCTAGTAATAGACTTTTAGAAATGATTAAAAAAGGATATACAAAAGAAGAAGTTATTGATTTTATAAGATATATATCAAGATTTTATCCAAGAAATTTTGTTTTAACAATCATATCGGGATTACCAACAGAAACTATTGATGATATAAAAGAAACATTAAATATATTATCACAAATAAAACCGGACAAAGTTACAATTTGCGAGTACCAACATTCAAGATTCCTTCCGTTAGATGCGCTGCCTCAATTATCTAAACGTGAAAAAAGGCATCATACCAAAATATATAATGAGGTTTTAACTAGAAAAAGAATACCAACAAGTATTATAAAATAATAAAGAGGCAAATAATTATTTATATAAAGCTAATAATTGAATTAAATAATAAAAGTATTTATAGTATATAAGTTTTTCTTGCATTTTGTATTAAAAAGAGTATATAATATAACTAGAAAGAAAAAAACTTTCTGTAGGACATAAAAAAGAGATGCCTATTGGTGTTCTCTAGTCCAAATTGGGTTTAATGAACACCTTATCAAAACTGATATGGTGTTCTTTTGTTATCTGTCTTTCTTTGAAGGAAGAATAAGTACTAATAGTACAACTAGAATAACCAAATATTCCATCTTTCTCCTTAAACATACGGACATCACCTCCAGTCTATTTTAATTTAAAAAAAATTTAATTGGACTTGAGGATAAACACCACTGGCATCTCTATATTAATTATAATATATAAAATAGGCTAAAGTCTATTAAAAATATAGGTAAATTTTTTCTTGAAATTTAGCTAAAAATATGGTATATAAATGACAAAATTGTAATTAAATAAGTCACTCTTAAGTCACATTAAAATTATATAATTATTTCAGAAAGGAAAATTTATATGGAAATTTTAAAAGTTGAAAATTTATGTAAAACTTATACTAGTGGTTCAATTAAAGTTAATGCTCTAGATAATGTAAGTTTTAATGTGGAAAAAGGAGACTTTGTTGCTATTGTTGGAGCTAGTGGTTCTGGTAAATCTACTTTACTTCACATATTAGGTGGAGTAGATACACCAACAAGTGGTAAAGTTTACTTAAATGGTAAAGATGTTTATAAATTAAATGAAAATAATTTAGCAATCTTTAGACGTCGTGAAGTAGGATTAATTTATCAATTTTATAATCTTATACCTATTTTAAATGTTAAAGAAAATATTACTTTACCAGTTTTATTAGATGGCGCTAAACCAGATCAAAAATACTTAAATGAATTAATTGAAACTTTAGGCCTTGAAAAGAGAGTTAATCATTTACCTAATGAATTATCAGGAGGTCAGCAACAACGTGTTTCAATTGGCCGTGCTTTAATGAATCATCCCGCACTTTTACTCGCTGATGAACCAACAGGGAACTTAGATTCTAAAGCAAGCACCGAGATTATGGAACTTTTAAAAGTATCAAATGAAAAATTTGGTCAAACAATTATAATGATTACCCACGATAAAAATTTAGCTTTAAATGCTAAAAGAATTATAACTATTGAAGATGGTAAAATCATATCTGATGAACGAGTAGGTGGCAATCATGAATATACTAAATAAACTAACAATTAAACATCTTAAAATGAACAAAAAAAGAACGTTAGTTACAATCATAGGTATTGCTTTATCTACAGCTTTAATGGTTGGAATAGGTTTATTAATATCAAGTGTTCTTACAACGGAAAGACAAAAAGCAGCCGAAAATTATGGATCTTTCCACGCAATGTTTAATAATTTAAATGATAAGGAAATGAGTATCATTTCTAAAAATATTAATATCGATAAATTCTACTATTATGTTCCTTTAGGCTTTGCTAAATTTAATAGTGGTAATGAAGCTAAACCCTATATTTATGTTACTGAAGCCAATTCTAAATTATTAGAAACATTAAATTTAATTAATGGAAGATTACCTGAAAATAGTAATGAACTTGTTATAAGTGAGCATTTAATTAGTAATGGCAAATTAAAGGTTAAAGTTGGGGATACTATAACACTTGATATAGGAACTCGCTATGATAGTGATAGCAGCTTAAATATTGCTCATAATTATTCACTTCCTGGCTCTTGGAATGAAAATGATTATACATATGTCAGTGAAGAAATAAAAGATATAACTTCCAAGACTTATACAATTGTCGGAATTGTAGACAAAACCTTTTATGAAAGTTATAGTGATGCTGGTTATATGGCATTCTCTCTAAACACTAATCCTAAAAATATTTATAATGCTTTTGTAGAGTTTAAAAAGCCTTCTAAAACATTTGAATATTTAAAAGATATTGAAAACAACTTAAAAAGTGATAACCTTGATTATGGAGCTAATACCAATATTTTATATTATTATGGTGCAACAAAATATTCCAATGTTAATGATACTATTATACCACTAATTATAATTGCTTTATCAGTAATATCGATCGGATGTATTATAGTAATTTATAATTCATTTGCTATCTCAACTATGGAGCGTAAAAAAAGTTTTGGTTTGTATGCTTCAATTGGCGCAACCCATAAACAAATTAGATCATCAGTATTCTTTGAAGCAGTTATAGTGGGGCTAATAGGAATTATATTAGGAATTATAAGTGCATTCTTTGGAATATACATAGTTATTGAAATTATAAATAACCTATTAAAAGATACTTTTGGTTATTCTTTCATATTTAGTGTTGAACCTTTATATTTAGCTATGCCACTAATATTTATGGTTCTAGTAATATTTTTAAGTGCTTATCTACCAGCTAAACGTAGTAGTAAAGTAAGTCCTATTGAAGCAATTAGAGGAAATGATGAAATTAAAATATCGAAGCGTGAAGTTAAAACTCCTAAATTTATAAATAAATTATTTGGCATCGAAGGAGATATCGCTTATAAAAATATTAAACGAAATAAGCGAAAATATCGTATAACTATTATATCTTTATTTATAAGTATTGTTATGTTTAATACATTTACTTCATATTTAAAGTATGTTGTAAAAGCTACAGATTCCATTGATTATTATGATTATGATGTTGCTTTTAATATTCAAGGAAATCTTGAAGAAGTTACCAGTGATATAAATTTAATAAAACAAAAATATAATATTACTGATAGCCTAACAATTATAGATGAACTTTGGGTTACCAGAACCAATCTAAAGAAAAACGATTTTACGCAAAAATATCAAGATTTTTATCATAGATTTAATGGTATATCAATTGATACTACTGATGATATTGGGTATATTATAAAAGTTTTAGCTGATGAAGATTATAATAAAATTACTAATAGTGAAGCAGTTTTATTAAATAATAAATATCTTACAATCTATAATGAAGATGAAAGAAAAACAATTTCTTTATCCATATATAGTAAAGATAAATATAATTTAGAATTAAAAAACGAAGCTAAAAATCTAAATTTAAGTTTAGATGCTATAGTCATAAATGATGATATTTGGGGCTTAAAAATCACAAAATATGATGAAACACCTTTAGTTTTAATTAATGAATCAACATACAAAGAAAAAATAGGGTACAATAATAACTTATGTGCTAGTCTAATTATCAATACTCCTAGTTATAAAACAATTGATGATGATATTGATAATAAGAAAAATGCTTTTAGTTCGACAATTTATTTTCATAGTCCCAAAATAGATATGGCTGAAACTAAAAATTTAGTTATAACAGTTAAAATATTATTTTATGGCTTTATCACTTTAGTTACTTTAATCGGAGTAACAAGTGTAATAAATACTATCAATACCAATATCAATTTACGAAGAAAAGAATTTGCAATGTTAAGAAGCATTGGTTTATCGCCTAAAGGCTTTAATAAACTATTATTCTTCGAAAGCTTATTCTTTGGTCTTAAATCCCTAATATATGGTATTCCTGTATCACTTGCTATAAATTATTTAATCTCTTTAAGTATAGGTAACGTTTTTGATACAAATATGATTATTAATTGGTCATCTCTAATAATTAGTATTATCGCTGTATTTTTAATAGTACTTATTTCTATGAATTATGCTTCTAAAAAAATAAAACGAGAAAATATATTAGAAGCATTACGCGAAGAAAACATTTAAGTTTAGTATAAAAATTACTAAACTTTTTTAGATTTTAGAAAATATATCAAAATAAACTTTAGTCTATTGACTTTGCTTTTAGCATTATGCTAGAATAATCAAATGAGGTAATTTATATGATAAATCCAGTAGATAAAACTAAAATACTAGGTTATTTAAATTCTACAGATATATCCAATTTGGATATGGAAGCTATGTTTAAAGCGCTTAATAAAAAATATCATAAAGAGGATTTTATAGAATATTTTATTAAAGCTATTTTAGATAATTTAAATAAAGATAAGTTTCCCTTAAAATTAACTAAAAAATTAATAGTTAGTGTTATTTCTACACTTACATTGTGTATAAGAAATAATGAAAAATTAAGTGAATCTATTATTACTGGAATTTTTAGCATTTATGACCTTTATCAAAACTTAATCGCAAGTCAATCCAGTTCTATAGATGATGAACTAACTAAAATAATTGAAGAATTAAATGCCAAAGCATCTGAAATAAGAGGCGTTAAGGAAGAAAAAACTGCAAAAGAACCAGAAGACTTAACTAAAATGCTCGCTCAACTAAAAGACGCTTTAAGGGAAAAAGAAACAACACTAGCTAAACTGGAAGATAACATAGAAAGTTTAACTAAAAGTAATAAGGCCAAAAGAAGAAAAATAATAGAATTGGAAGAAAGCCTAAAAGATAGTTCAGGCAAAATAGATGCATTACAGCAAAATTTATTCGCCATTACTATAGAAAATACCGCTTTATCATCAAGTAATGATGATCTTGTCAAAGCAAATAATAACTTAAATAATAGAATATCTTCATTAAAAAAGCAAATGAGAACAGGCGAAAAAGAAATAAGTGAAGATAGAGTTAATGCTATAAAAACTGAATTTAGGAGAGTTATAAAAGAACTTGAAGAAAGAATTGAAGCAATAAAAAAAGAATTAGATGATGAAAGAGCCAAAGCCGCACAGTTAGAAGAAGCAAAGGAAGCATATCGTCTAAAATACAAATCAAGACTTTATGAATTAGATAGTCAAAAAAAATTAGCCAAAAGAAAAGCTAAAATTGAAGCCGTAATTTTAGAAGCTTTATTTACTGGAGAGTGTTCAGCATTTACTTTAATAGAAATACTAAAAAAAC
This sequence comes from uncultured Mycoplasma sp., assembly GCA_947646115.1. Classification (GTDB taxonomy): domain Bacteria; phylum Bacillota_I; class Bacilli_A; order RF39; family UBA660; genus Caccenecus. The sequence goes on along the minus strand of CANSFH010000003.1, from coordinate 30,895 downwards.
AAAATTTCGATATTACAGTAGGAGAATTAATAGAACATATTTTACATCTTAAAAGAAGCATTAATATTGAAATAGTTGGGCTTGATATTAATAATCCTATTTTTAAAATAACTTCTCCTTTAATTAAAAGAGGTGGCACATTTAATTTTATTCTTCCAGATAATAGTAAACCCCTAAAGATAGTCTCTATTGCTGATGCTCATATCCGTGACTTTATAACTGAAAATTTTATTGATAATTATAAAAGATTACTTGAGTACTGTGATAAAAATGAAGTTGACATGATTATCAATCTCGGAGACTTTTGTGATTATGCATATAAAAATAAAGGTTGTTTTAGTAAAGAAGAATATGAAAGAATTAAAGATCTTGTTTTTGATTCTATCGAAAAAATACCTTCTTCACCCATTATGCATCTTATTTTAGGAGGAAATCACGAGCAAGAAACTTTGTATTTAGGAGTAGACTTTCTAAAATATTTTACAGAGCATCGTAATGACTTTATGTTTTTAGGCTATGATTATGCTGATTTAACATTTAGAAGAAAAAAGAGTGATAGACTTCATCTTCTTGTAGCGCATCCCAATATAGGAATTAAAAATGATACTGAATCAGTATTTAGGCAAAAGTTTAGAGATTATGATTTTAGCTTATTAGGTCATTCACATCGCAGTAAAATATATTTAACACAAAGCGTATGCCAAGTTACAACTTGGGGTAGAGTTAATCGCGAAAGAGGCGCAATGGCCGCAGATATGTATTTTGATGAGACTGGATTAACTAGCCTTGATTTAAAACCTTTAACATTAAAAAGAGAATTAAAACCTACTACTATTATTAACTACACTAAACCTAAAAATAATAATTAATAGAACTTTATAGTTCTATTTTACTTGACTAAAAGAAAGCTGAAAATTATATTAAAAGCAAATTAGTTTAGAATTTTAGTATTCTAAAAAAGATTAATAAAAAAATATTTGAAAAAAAGAAATAGAAGTAAAAGATAAAAAATCAGAAGAAAATGTGAAATCATTAAAAATTGAATTCATTAAGGCTTATAGCTTTAAATGAAAACTATTATCTAAAACTAGAAAAATGAAACATAATAATTAATTGCTTATATTTTAATGAAATTACATAAATTTTTATTCAAAAAATACTTTGACAAATACTTAATTTATGATATAATTACCTTACAGATTTAAGTGGGCAGAAATTCCCACTTTTATTATTATATTTAAAGAGGTGAGTTATGAAAGGTACTTTAGAATATTTAGAAGCAAAAATTAAAGAAGCATTAGAGCCAAAAGAAATAATTGTTGATAGTATAACATATGAAAAGAATAGTGGTAATTATAATGTTTTATCAGTAGTTCTAGATAAAGTTGGGGGAATTGATATTGATACAATTGTAGATGCTACTAATATTATTAATCCAATAGTAGATGCTAATGATTTTACTGATGATTCATATATATTAGATGTTGTGTCCAAAGAGAGAGGTGTAAATGATGAAAAAGAAAACTAAAGAAGAAAATAGTGTTGGAATGAATAGTGAAGAATTCATTAAAGCTGTAAAAAATATAGTAAAAGAAAAAGGAATAAGTGAAGCTGTTGTATTTGAAGGTATGGAACAAGCCTTAACAACAGCTTACAAGAAAAACTTTGATTCTAAAACTAATGTTAGAGTTGATATTAACCGTGAAACAGGAGAAATTAGAGTGTTTAGTTACTTAATAGTAGTAGAAGATGTTGACTTTGGAAGTGAAGAAACTGATGAAGAAGGAAACATTGTTAAAATACCACCTGAAATTAATATTGATGCTCAAATTATTTTAGAACAAGCTGAAGAAATAGTACCAGGTATCAAAGTGGGGGAAACTATTGAATATGAAGTAACTCCAAAAGATTTTGGTCGTGTAGCGGCTTCTACTGCTAAACAAGTACTAACACAAAAAATTAGAGAAGCTGAAAAAAATAGTATCATTGAAGAATTTCAAGATAAACAAGATGAAATGTTACTTGGACTAGTTGCAATGGAAGATGCTCGTAATTACTACATTGATTTTGGTCGTACAAGAGGAGTTTTACCAAAAAGTGAAATTATTCCTGGCGAAACTATTAAAATGGGTTCTAATATTCGTGTTTATGTTACTAAAATCGAAAATAATACTAAAGGACCATTAATTCTTTTATCAAGAAAACATTATGGTTTTGTTAAAAGATTATTTGAACTTGAAATACCTGAATTTCAAGATGGAACTTTAATTATGTATTCTTGTGTTCGTGAAGCAGGCTTACGTAGTAAAATAGCAGTTTCATCAACTAACGAAAGAATTGATCCAATTGGAACTTGTATTGGTGAAAGAGGTTCTCGTATAGCGAGTATCTTAAAAGAACTTAATGGCGAAAAAGTTGATGTTGTTCTTTATAGTGATGATGCCACAGAATTTATTAAAAATGCTTTAAGTCCAGCTAAAAATGCTATTGTAAATATTACAAATGAAACAAAAAAGGAGGCATTAGCTGTAGTTGCTTCTGACCAATTATCAGTAGCTATCGGAAAAGGTGGAAATAATATTAAACTTGCTAGCCGTTTAACTAAATATAAGATTAATATTAAAACTATGGAAGAAATAAATGCTGAAGGAAATAAATAAAAAATAGGGGCAGAGGGTTATGGATTTAAAAAGACTAATGGAAGAATATAGGGCGCAAGCAGATTATAATATCAAAAGTGCCAGTATTATGTTTGATATTCACTTATTAGAAAAAGAGAAGGCTGCAGAAATAGCAAGAATAGACAGCTTAATATCTGCCAAGTATTCTAAAATGAGAACTAAATGTGGTGAAGAACCTGTATGTAACCATCATTTATTAGTAAAATTTAATGAATCCAAACATGGCGAAATATATGTATGTTTGGGGTGTGGAATGGTAGTTGGATATGAGGTAATTGCTGATGAAGTTATTGAAGTAAAAAGAGTTGTTAGACCCGAAGATATTGATGGTATCTTAAAAATTTTAAAACTTAAATTAAGCAGTATTTATGAGAGCAATCCAGAAATTTCACTTTATGATGCTGCGACAATTTTAACTGATTTTGTAAACCCAGAAACAAAACTTAAAAATAATAGATAAAGGATTGTGGTATTATTGAAAACTAAAAAAATACCTATGCGTAGTTGTGTTGTAACAAAAGAAAAATTAGAAAAAAGAGAATTAATTCGTATTGTAAGAACTCCAGAAGGTACTGTTGTTGCTGATATAACTGGCAAAGTAAATGGTCGAGGAGCTTATCTAAAAAAAGATATTGAGGTTATAAATAAAGCCGAAAAGACTAAAATATTAGAGAGAATTCTCGGAGTAGAAATTGACAATAGTGTATATGAGGAAGCTAGAAATTTAATAAAATAATTTTAAATAAATTATAAATAAGAGAAAGGAGTGTTTATATGACTGTAAAAGAATATGCAAGTGATGTAAACTTAAGCGTTGCAGAAATATTAAAAAAATGTAACGACTTAGGAATGGAAGTAAAAAATGGAGAGGATTTCTTAACTGAAGATGAGGTAATATCACTCGATAATGCTATTAACTTAATTGGAGTTGAAGAAGACTCTTATGATGAAGAAGATACAATTGATGAAGTTGTAGATGAAATAGTTGAATCAAGTAATATTACTAAAAATATAAATATTACTGATAAGAAACAAAAACTAAAAAAGAAAAAAGATCAAGTTGAATCTAAAGATTATTCTCGTCTTCGTAAAGAAATGTATAAAAATAAAAACAAATTAATGAAAAACACTAAAGATGAAAATATTATTGTTTTTAAAGATGGAATGACTGTAGGAGATTTAGCTAACGAACTAAATATAAGTGGCACTGATATTATCAAAAAATTAATGGGTTTAGGTTTAATGCTATCATTAAATAATGCAATTGACTTTGAACAAGCTGAAATTGTTGCATTAGAATATAATAAAACTTTAAAAAGAGAAGAAACTCAAGATGTATCTAACTTTGAAGAATACGAGATCGTTGATAATGAAACTGATTTAGTAGCTCGTCCTCCAATTGTAACAATTATGGGTCATGTTGACCATGGAAAAACAACCCTACTTGACTATATTAGAAACTCTCGTGTAGTCGAAGGGGAATTTGGTGGTATTACCCAACATATTGGTGCTTATCAAATTGAAACAAATGGTAATAAAATAACCTTTATTGATACTCCAGGGCATGCGGCATTTACAGAAATGCGTGCTAGAGGTGCTAGTGTAACTGATATTGTTATAATTATTGTTGCAGCTGATGATGGTGTTATGCCTCAAACTAAAGAAGCAGTAGAACATGCTTTAAGTGCTAAAGTACCTATTATTGTTGCTGTAAATAAAATGGATAAAGCAGATGCTAACCCTGACCGTATTATGACAGAAATGGCTGAACTTAATATTACACCAGAAGCATGGGGAGGAAATATTCCGTTTATAAATATTTCAGCTAAAACTGGAATGGGAATTGATAAATTATTAGAGACAATTTTAGCTATAAGTGAAATATCTGAACTTAAAGCTAATCCAAGTAGATATGCTGTAGGATCTGTAATCGAATCTCGCCAAGATAAAAATATTGGTGGTATAGCCAGTTTACTTATTACTAATGGTACTCTTCGTCTTGGAGATCCAATTGTTGTTGGTACTACATTTGGTAAAATTCGTACTATGAAAAACGATTTAGGCGAATCAATTACTACTGCTGCTCCAGGAACTCCTGTGGAAATTACTGGTTTAAATGAAAATCCAAGTGCTGGCGATAAATTTATGGCTTTTGAAACTGAACATGAAGCCAAAGAAATTGCTGAAAAAAGAGCCATTTCTGCTAAAGAAAATAAATATAAAAAAGACATAATATCTCTTGATGATTTATTTAGCAAAATTAATGAAGGTCAAAAAGAGATAAATGTTGTATTAAAAACTGATGTTCGAGGTTCTGAAGAAGCTGTTAAAAATAGTTTACTTAAAATTGATGTTGCTGGTGTAAAAGTAAATGTTATTCGCTCTGGAATTGGCACTATTACTGAAAGTGATGTTGTCCTCGCAAATGCATCTAACGCTATTATAATTGGTTTTAACGTAAGTCCATCTAATAATACTAAAGAAATAGCTAAAGAATACAATGTAGATATTCGTCTTTACACAATAATTTATAAGTGTATTGAAGAAATAGAACTTGCAATGAAAGGTATGTTAGATCCTGAATTTGAAGAAAAAGTTTTAGGAAGTGCAGAAATTAGAAGAATCTTTAAATTCTCTAAAGTTGGTAATATTGCAGGAAGCTACATTACTGATGGTTTAGTAAAAAATAATGCTGAAGCTCGTCTTATTCGTGATGGTGTAATAATATATACTGGTAAAATAGCATCAGTTCAAAGAGAAAAAGATAGCGTTAAGGAAGTTAAAAAAGGTTTTGAATGTGGTATTACTCTAGACAACTATACTGATATACGTATTGGTGATGTTATCGAATGTTTTGAAATGGTTGAGGTGAAACGTTAATGCCTAGCCATAAAATAGCTAAAATATCATCTGATATGATGCGTGTTATAAGTGAGATTATATTTAGTGAAGCAAGAGATAATATATTAAAATCCATAACTATTACTGGCTGTAAAGTATCCCGTGATTTAAGTTATGCTAAAGTATATTTTACATCTTTAAGTGATTTAGATAAAAATATTTTAGTAAAAGAAGTTAATGAAGCTAGTTCCTTTATCAGAACTGAAGTAGCGGCACGTCTAGACTTACGCCATACTCCAATATTAGAATTTGTTTATGATGATTCTATAGAATATGCAAATCGTATTGAAAGTATAATAAAAGAGATACACGAAAATGATTAATGGCTTAATAGTTATAAATAAACCTAAAGATTATACATCTCGAGATGTTGTAAATATTGTAGGTAAAAGTTTAAACACTAAAAAAGTAGGCCACACAGGAACTCTTGATCCTCTAGCGGAAGGAGTTCTTGTTGTTTGTGTAGGCCGCTATACTAAACTAGTTGATATGTTAACCAGTTATGATAAAGAGTATATTGCTGAAATTAAATTAGGCATAAAAACTGATACTTTGGATATTACAGGCAATATACTAGAAAAACAAGACTTTAATATTACTAAAGAGGATATTTTAGAAATTTTTAATAAATTTATTGGGGAATACGAAATGGAAGTACCAATCTATTCTGCAATTAAAGTTAATGGCAAAAAATTATATGAATATGCTAGAAATGGTACTAGTGTATTACTTCCAGTTAAAAAAGTATTTATACACGAATTAGAACTATTGGAGTTTAATAATGACATTATTAAATTTAGAACTAAAGTTGAAAAAGGAACATACATTAGAAGCTTAATAAGAGATATTTGCTTATCACTAAATACAATTGGAACTATGAATAGTTTAATTAGAACTAAACAGGGAGATTTTACAATAGATAATTCTTATAGTATAGATGATATAAAAAGTAATAATTTTAAGCTATCAAGTATTAGAAATTTACTAAAATTTCCTATATACAATTTAAGTGAAACTGAATATGAAAAAGTCAAAAATGGTAATAAAATAAAATTATCAAGTCATGAAAAATATGTATTATTACTTTTTAATAATGAAGAAATTGCTATTTACGAAAAAGACCAAAAAGGGTATAAAGTTTACGTGATGCTAAAAATAAATTAAAGGCAGGTTTTAGATAATGTATCAGTGGGTTACAAGAAATACAAATATAGATATAGAAAAATATCGAGAAACGCTTGGAAAAAGTGCAATATTGCGCCAAGATTTAACTATAGCAGGCTGCTCTATAGAAGAAATAGAATCAAGAGTTTATAGTTATGAATATAAGAAATATAATTTAGACCGAAAATCTAAAAATATAGATTTAGAAACTATAGAGAAATTTACTATGCTACTTCGTGGTGATATATTTCATGATTTATTGCTTTCACGTAAATTGCAGGTAGCAAAAGATGGTGAAGATTGGGTATTTAATAATATTCATTTTCGCATTTTATCTGATTTTTATCCTAATAATACTGATATCTTAAAAAATTCTTCTCGAGCTAAATATGCCTTTTCAGATGCCATAATTTTAATGCGATATTTTAATGGCTTATTAACTATTGCCAAAGAGACTGATTACAGAGGAGTACCCAAACTTAATGCTTTTGTAATTGTTGGTGATGATGTCTATGATTTTTCTAAAAATTTAATCATGGCTAAAAAAACATATTTTAAAAAATATAAGATTAAACCATTTAGAACTTATACTTTAGATGAATATCAAGATTTACAAAACAAATTAAATGAATTAATTAAATGTTTAAAGGATTTGCCAGTAGATGTAGATTTCTTTGATTATGAATTTTTATGTTGGCCTGAAGAAATTCTGGCTGCACTAACTAGAATAAAAGAAGAAGTAGAAAATAAAGAAAGGAAATAATATATGAATGATTTAAAACTTATAAAAGCTATAAAAGATTACGATGAAGATATTCTTGCAATGCTAAAAGAAATAGAAGAACAAGATAAAAACACTCCATGGCAATATGCGGGTATGGCTAGTTTAGAATCATTTAATAACTTTGATGATTGGCTTCTAAAAATAAATAAAGAAAGTAAAGGAGAAGATTTGCTTCCTAATAGAGTACCCGCTACAACCTATATTTTAGTTAGAAATAGTGACAATACAGTTTTAGGTATGTATAATATTCGTCATGAACTAAATGATTTTTTACTAAATTTTGCTGGTCACATTGGTTATTCTATAAGACCAAGTGAAAGAAAAAAAGGATATGGCACTGAAGGTTTAAAACTTGCTTTAGAAGAAACTAAAAAACTAGATATAAAAAGAGTTTTAATTACTTGTAATATAAAAAATATTGCCAGTTGTAAAGTTATTGAAAATTGTGGTGGTTTTTTAGAAAACACTATCAAAAAAGATAAAGAAGAACTTAAAAGATACTGGATTAATAATTAGGTTGCGCTTAATTTTAAGATGAAAATCTTATTGTTAAGTGTTTTTTATTTAATCTTAAAATTTAGATTATTTCTAAAAAGAATTACAGAGGTAAAAGCAATTATTGACAAAAATAATTAATTAGTATAATATATATAACTAATAAAAAAGGGGGATATTTTTATGTTAAAAATAGATTTTATGAATAAAAGTTATAGCGTAGAAGAAATAATTGATGCTTATACTGCTGGTGATATTAATAACTTTAAAGGTGATGAAGATTTTTTAAATTTTATAATATCTTATGCAGTAGGCAAATACCTTGAAGGTCCCGATGCTGAAGATTTTATGGAATATGCTGAATACGACGGAACGACAAATATGATGCTTTTAGATGAATATGGATATTTAGGCGAGAAACTTTATCAACTTTATGAAATATGTGGCAAAGATAAAAATAGATTTATAATATTATGTGGATTTATTGGAAAATATAGTATTGGTGGAGTTCTAGATAAATCTTTAATTGATATTAATTTAATGTTAACGCACCCAGTGGACTTTATAGATGATAGTATTGTATTAAGTAGTGGAACAAAACCCCAATTTAATCCTAAAACTTGGCTACCTTTATATGATTTAAAATATGAAGATCGAAAAGAGTATGAATATGAATTAGTGCGCTCTTTGCAACGTAGAATTAATGAAAGTATCAGAAAAAACGGAGATGATATAGAGTTGTTTCCTGAATTAATTTCTTATGCTGCTAAAAAAAAGATAGAAGAAGAAAAAGAATTAGCAAAAAGAGTAAGTGATGACTATTTAATAAATATTAATAATCTATTTTATGGTTCATATTTTTATAGTTCTTGTGGAGGCGTATTAAATCTAGGATTGAAAACTGTATCTTGGTTCGAAAATACTAATACTGATATGTTTGGCTTTCATATTTTTAGAAGTGTGCCAGCTGGAGATTATACTTTATTAGATGATAATGGCAATGTTCACTTACCAGAGAAAGTACTTAAAAGTGATGATATTGAAGTAGGACCAAATACACCTGTTAGAAATGTTAATATTGCTAATGTTCCTACAATATTAAATGCTGCTATCCAAAAACTCGAAGAAGATCCGGTTGCCAATGAAAATAACATAGCTACATTAAAACACTTTTTTGAAAATCTTGAAAACTCTGGAAATATTTTGGTTGCTGAATTACCACAATTAGAAAAAGTTATTCGTGCATCTTATGAAATTGCTTATGGTGAAATATTTAAAAAGCATAATGGCGAAGAACTAGACGAAAATCCTGGTAGTGTTTCTAGAGGATAATTATTAAAAATTTTAGTAAAATATAGAAAAACAAGACTAGTTCAATAGTCTTGTTTTAAATTATATCGTCAATATATCTTTTTAACTGATGAGCTTCTTTACCAAAAATTATTTTAAGTTGATTATCAATTTCTACAATTCCTTTAGCACCAAGTTTTTCAATCGCTTCTTTATTAACTAAAGATATATCTTTTAAAATAACTTTAAATCTACTCATATTACATTCAGCACTAACAATATTGTCTTTTCCACCTAAATAACCAATTAACTTATTAGCTTCAATTCTAAAATCTCTTTTTGTTAATTTAAGCACTATTAAACAAATTAAAAATAAAACTATTCCAATAATTAAATATTGTAACCATGTATCCATATCTATTCACCTATACTTATTATACTACAAATAAAAAATAAAAAAAACATTTTTCGTATAATTTAAAAGTTTATACCTCATAATATAAGTAAAGGATTGGTGAAAATGAAGAAAATTATTTTATTTCTTACTTGTATTTTTCTAGCAGTAGGATGTTCATGTGCAAATAATAAAGCTGCGGATGCTGTAAAAGATTATCTAAACGATTATAAGGGATTATCTGATAATGTTCTAAAAGATATAGAAACATTAGCAGAAAAAGAAAATATTGACGATAACAATAAGGATGCCTACAGAGAGACATTAAAACGTCAATATCGTGATTTAATGTACACTATCGAAAACGAAGACTATGATGGTGATACAGCTAAAGTAACAGCAAAAATCACAGTATATGACCTTTACAAAGCTCAAAAAAATTCTAATGATTATTTAAATGAACATAAAGATGAATTTACAACTAATGGTGCCTATGATGCTGCTAAATATTTAGAATACAAATTAAAAGAAATGAGTAAAATAACTGATACAATTTCCTATACAATTGTTTTCAAAGTAAATAAAGAAGACGGTAAATGGAAAGTTGAACAACCTAATGAAGAAACTTTAGAAAAACTTCATGGTGTTTACAATTATGATGAAAAGAACGACTAGTAATCGTTCTTTTTTAGTTATAAATATTATAATCGTTAGTTCTACCTAATAAATAATCTACAGATACGTTAAATAATTTAGAGTATTCATAAATAAAAGAAGTAAGTATTAATGTATGGCCATTTTCATATCTTGAAATTACGGAAATAGAAGTATTTAAAGCAGTAGCCAGTTTCTCTAAAGTATATTTTTTACCTTTTCTTATATCTTTTATTCTTTTTCCTATCAATTTTAAATCCAAATCTTTACTTATAATTGCATAATTTTCTTTACTAGATATACCTAAAGCATAGTCTATGGATATACCTAAATAATTGCATATTTCATTTAATCTATAAAGAGGAATATTATCTTTTCCTGATTCCCAAGCTGAATAAGTGCCTTTAGAAATATTTAAAACTTCTATCATTTCTTTTTGACTTATTCCTTTTTCTATTCTATAATTCACTAAATTTTTCAAATTCATAATATCACCTAGTTCCATTTTCTTACAATAAAGTCTAAAAGTAATAAAAGTTTGGTAAATAGGAAATAATTCTTGACTTTAGTATACCCAAGATATATAATAATAATGTAAATGATAAATTTCTAATATAACCCGAGCGCTCAGTTATTTAGAACTTTGTAAGGAAGGGATAAATAATGCAATTTGAAGTAATAAAAAAAAGTCATAAGAAAGAAATAATAATAGGAGTAATAGCATTAGTAATAATAGCTATAGTTTTCACAGTGCAATTAAGTTATGCGAGATATCAAACAACAAAGAATGTAACAATAGCAAGTGGAACAATAAACTATAAGATACCTGATTTTAATATTATCGCCATGTATAAAAATGATGGAGCAGGAGATATAGAAATAAGTACTATGCCAACAAGCGGATACACAATAAACGAAAGTAAAAGTTATTGTAATCTAAATGGAAGTAAAGATAATAATGCAAGAATGTATACAGATGGAAATGGTCAACATGTAATATCAATGCTATCAAAAGGTGATAGATGCTATATATATTTTGATAAGAAATTATGTAAAGGTGCAGATTGTATACTATCTAGTATAATAGTAAATGAAGGAACACCAGACTTCAGTAAATCAGCAACAACCGATGAAGGCGTATATAAAGCAATAGATGAATCAGGAAAGGATAGTTACTATTTTAGAGGAGCAGTAGAAAACAATTACGTAAAATTTGCCAATAAATTCTGGCGAATTATCAGAATCAATGGTGATAGAAGTATCCGTTTAATTTATGATGGTGAGACAGCAAGAGCAAACGGGACAACATTAACTTTAAATACAAGTAAATTTAATTCGACAAATAATAATAATATGCATGTAGGATTTAAATACACAAGTGGACAAGTACACGGAACAGGAACAAAATCCACAATACTAGAAAATTTAGAAACATGGTATACAAGCAATCTATCAAGTTATGCAAGTAAATTAGATACAAATGCAGGATTTTGTGGAGATAGAACACCAAGTACAAGTTCAAGTACAATAAATAATTCAGGAGGAACAGGAACAACTAGAACATATTATGGAGGAGATATAAGATTAATAACAAATAAATCACCAGTACTAACATGTCCAACAGAAGATTTCTACACATTAAGTGGTTCTAATAAAGGAAACAAGTCATTAACTTATCCAATAGGACTAATAAGTGCAGATGAAGTTTCTATGGTCGGAGGTACATGGGGAGGCAAAAACAAAAGTTATTATTTGTATACAGGCCAACTTTATTGGACATTATCACCTATAGAATTTGATAATACAGCCGAATTTGTTAACCCAGCAAATGTATTTGTTATTGGCAATGAAGGTGGATTTTATGCTGTTTATGGTTCATCAGCTGTTGATTCTCAACATGGTGTGCGCCCAGTAATAAATCTGAAAGCTGATGTAACATTAACAGGAAAAGGAACAGCAAGTGATCCATACGTAGTTGAGTAAAGGTATTACATGAAGTTTAAAATAGAAGAAAAAATAAAAGAAGAAACTAATAATAAATGTATAAGGTTTCCTAAAGAACTAATTAATAAAATAAATAAAGCTACTGATAAAAAAATTACTTTCTCGCAGTTTGTTATTGATGCTTGCAACTTTGCTTTAAATAATATGGATAAATAATTTAAAGAATAATGAAAAAAAATCATTGTTCTTTTTTTCGATATCTTCTATAATTATAATAGAGGGATAATATGAAGAAATTTGTTATTATATTGATAATGCTCTTTAGTTTAACTAGTTGTGCTAATCCTATTATTGACATCAAAGAAAGTAAAGGTAACCCTGTTTCTAATGTTACCGAAAAATTAGAGAATGAGTTAGTAGTGCATTTTTTAGATGTTGGGCAAGGAGATTCAATATTTATTGAACTTCCTAATAATAGAACAATGCTAATTGATGGTGCTGAAAAAAAGTATGCTTCTAAAATAACAAATTATATAAAAGATTTAGGGTATTCCCAAATAGATTTTATTTTAGGAACTCATCCTCATGCTGACCACATTGGCGGTTTAAGTGAAATCATTAGTACTTTTGAAATTGGAACTATTTATATGCCTAAAGCGGTAGCAACAAGTAAAACTTATGAGAATCTCTTAACAACTATTAAAAATAAAGATTTAAAGATAAAAACTGGTAAGGCTGGTGTCGAAATATTATCAGAAGAAAATTTACATAGTTTTTTAGTCGCTCCTAATAAAGAAAAATATGCTAGCTTAAATAACTATTCTTTAGTCTTAAAATTAGTTTATGGCAATACTAAATTTCTTTTTACGGGTGACGCTGAAGAATTAAGCGAAAATGAAATCAATACTGATATTAGTGCTGACGTTATAAAGATAGGGCATCATGGTTCAAATACTAGTACAAGTGCTAAATTTTTAGCTAAAGTTAATCCTAAATATGCTATAATAAGTGTAGGAGAAAATAATTCATATAATCATCCGAGTATAGAAACAATAGAAAAAATAAAGCAATATACAAATAATATTTATCGTACTGATTTAAATGGCACTATAATTATAAAAAGTAATGGCATTGACATAAATGCAATTCTAGAAAGGAATTAATATTATGGAAGTTATTATTGATAGATTTGAACAAGACTATGCTATCGTTGAAATTAATATTGGCGAATTTGCTAAAATATCTAAAAAATTATTACCCAAAGCTAAAGAAGGCGATGTAATAAAAATAAATATTGATAGTAATGCTACCCAAAAAAGAAAAAAAGGTATTAAATCATTAGTAGATAATTTATTTGAAGATTAATAAAAAGAGTGTGAGTTTATGAAAAATTATCTTGAAATTTTAGAAAATTGTCGTAACTATATTAAAGAATTGAAACAAGATTTGCAATCAGTAACTAAAAAACTAGCTGTTGCTGATAAAACATCAAAAGAAATAAATAAAGAATTCGGCCAAATCGTAAAACGACTAGAAGAGTTAAGTGAGGTTATGGGCGAAGGAGAAACTGAACTTAATAATATTGCCACCCACGGTGTTATTTATATTGCTACTATCTTTTTAGCTTTCAGTTCTTTTCATTTCCTAGGACCTTCTGTAATTATTTATTTTCTTATAGCAACCATTTTAGAAGGTTTGAGTTTTTTCTATAAAGAATCTAAAAATAAAAAACATTATCAAACATTAAGAGTTAAAAATGCTCAAGCCATATTAGATGAAAAAGAAAAACTAGCTTTGTTAGAAGAAAAAAGACGTGAAAACTCTCATCGTCGAAGGGTATATCTTGAAGAAAAATACTCTTTAGAAGAAAAAATAGGTGAACAACAAGCAATAGTCGCTGAAATAATGGGACATCTTGCCCCTTTATTAGATGATTTAATAGCCAACAACAACTTAGATTTAGAAAATTTGGATGAAACTATTACCCAACTTGCTCCAAAGAAATAACTTTCATTTAATGAAAGTTATTTTTACATTCTTATCATCATACATTTAAATAGGGTGAGTCTATGAAAAAAATAATATTTGCAATATTAAGTTTTATTATCTTACCATTAAATATATTTGCTATAAGTGCAAATAAAGCTATTGTAATGGATTTAAATAGTGGCCGAGTCTTATATAATCTAAATAGTGATGAACCTCAACTAATTGCATCTATTACTAAAATAATGACTTGTCTTGTAACAATTAAATATAGTGATCTAGACAAAATAGTTGTAGCTGATGAAGATATCCTAAAAGCTTATGGTTCAAGTGTATATTTAAGTGTCGGAGAAGAAATAAAATTAAAAGACTTATTATATGGTTTAATGCTTAGAAGTGGAAATGATGCCGCAGTTGCCATAGCAAATACTGTCGCTGGTTCTCTTGATGGTTTTGTTTATTTAATGAACGAATATGCTACTATAATAGGTATGAAGAATACTAAATTTGTTAATCCTCATGGCCTTGATAATGATGGCGCTGGAAATACATCTACTGCTTATGATATGGCTCTCCTTACTAAAGTAGCTATGCAAAACGAAATATTTAGAGATATTTTTGGTACACAAAACTATAAAGCTACTAGCAATTTAAAAACTTACAATTGGGAAGGCAAAAATAAACTATTTGATATGTATGAGTATGCAACTGGAGGCAAGACAGGATATACCAATGCTGCTCGTCGTACTCTAGTGACAACAGCATCTAAAAATAACAAAAATCTTGTTGTTGTCACTTTAAATGACCCTAACGATTTTACAGACCATAAGAACTTATATGAAACATATTTTTCTAAATATGAAGCTATATTATCATTAGATAAAAATAATTTTAAAATAGATGATGATTATTATAAAGATATCTCATTTTATATCAAAAATGATTATTATGCTCTAGTAACTAAAGAAGAAAAAACAAATTTAAAAGTAGAAATATCTTTATATAAATATGATAAAGTTTATAACAATATTAAGATAGGTGAAGCTAAAGTAAAAGTAGGAGATACAATATTACATACAGAAAGTATCTATGCTAAAAAGGAAGATAAAATTGTCAAAGAAAAAGTTACCCTTTGGCAAAAAATAATTAGGTGGTTTAAAAAATGGTAAATATAATTTGGGCAATTTTAATTTTTATTGCTATTGTTTATGCTTTTTTTACTGGTAATATTGACACTATCAATAATGGGATTTTAACCCATGCTACTAGTGGTTTTAATTTAATATTAGAGATGATGCCTTTAATCGTTTTGTGGACAGGTATTATGAAAATTGCTGAAGATGCAGGATTATTAAAAATTTTTTCTCGTCTTTTAAATCCTTTATTAAGTAAGCTTTTTCCTAGCTTAAACAAAGACCATAAAGCTTTAGGATATATTGCCAGTAATATTGCTGCTAATATGTTGGGTCTTGGGAGTGCCGCAACACCTTTTGGCCTAAAAGCAATGGAAGAAATGCAAAAAGAGAACAAGAAGAAAGACACCGCTACAGAAGCAATGATAACCTTTTTAGTCCTAAATACAGGGGGAGTTACATTAATACCTACTACCGTAATAGCTATTAGAATTATGCATGGTAGTGCTAATCCTACCGAAATTATTATTACCAGTATTCTTGCCACATCAGTATCTAGTATATCAGGACTTTTACTTGATTATATCATTAGAAGGAGGAACAAAAATTGAATACATTATCTATAATAATAATTCCTCTTTTCGTGTTTTTTATTATATTTTATGGAGTTGGTAAAAAAGTAAATGTTTATGATACTTTTTTAGTCGGGGCTAAAGAAGGACTAATTATGGTATTTCATATTGCTCCTACTATTATTGCCATGGTGTTTGCTGTTAATCTTTTTTTAGATAGTAAATTTTTAGAAGGCGCTTTAGGTTTTTTAAAACCAATTTTGGAATTTAGTAAAATTCCTTTAGATATTTTTCCTATGGCTATTTTACGACCTATATCAGGAACAGCTTCCTTAGCTATTATGAATGATATATTTGCTAATTTTGGTCCTGATAGCTTTGCTGGTCGTTTAGCTTCAACACTTCAAGGTTGTACAGACACCACTATTTATGTTTTAGCTCTTTATTTTGGCAGTATTAAAGTAAATAAAACTAGATATGCTCTATCTGTAGGATTATTTGCTGACCTAATGGGAATTATTGCAGCCTTTATAATAACTTCTTTATTTTTTGGCTAAACTTTTCTTTAGTTTTCACAAATGTTAATCATTAAAATAATGATAAATAAGTCATTATTTTTTTTATTCGACAAAAAATTATAAATTATTATGTTATATTATAAAAGGTGATATTATGAAAAACAATCTCAAAATATTTTTTATAGCCTTAATTCTTGGTATGATAGCATCTTATATTTTTTGCTATAAATTTGATAATACAATATTATCTAAAGCTTTAGAATCTAAAGTAACATACTTTTATGTTGGTTCCTATAATAATGAGGAAGCTGCCATAACTAAACAAAATAATTATCAAAATTCTATAATATATAATGATAATGGAATTTATAAAATTATTATTGGTATTTATAAAAATAAGGGAAGTATTGAGCTTATGCGTAGTTATTTTAATGACCAAGGAATTAATTTTTACCAAGGCGAACTGAAAATATCTAGTGAATTTACTAAAAAACTAGAATCCTATGAAACTCTAATTAAAACTAGTCCTAAAGATACTTATTCTAATCTAAATAATTACATATTAAAACTGTTTAATGAATACATAAAATAAGGCTTATTATGCTTTAATTTTTAAGTGTTTGATAATTGACTTTAATGCTGACTATGCTTGCATCGTTAAACAATTTCTTGAAAGCGAAGATCAAGCTTTGAATGCTGCCAAAGATGCTTTTTATACTAGTGATAAATTATTTGATAATGCATTTGCTCATATAAATTATTTAGATGAATCTATTTCTAGAGCATAATAATTAATTTAAAAAATTATTTAATGAATATATAAAATAATTTTTTAGCCATAATAATATTAGGTGAATATCCATGAAGAAAAATATTTTCTATATTTCTTTAATTATTATTTATCTTTTATTTTTAGCTAAAGATTATTTTTTTAAATTATTTGATAATTTTACCCCTAATTATTATTGTGAAGCCGAAACCTTTTATCAAAAAGAATATGAAAATATAAGTAAATTACTTGATATCCCCAGTGATAACTATGAAATAATATATTCTAAAGTAATTTTTAGAAATATTTATGAATTTTATAATAAAATAACTATTACTAAAGGGGAAAATGAAATCACTCCAGGTAGTGCAGTTGTAAATAATGAAGGACTTATTGGTATTATTGATAAATCGTATAAAAATTATAGTGAAGTGCAACTTTTAACAAATGATAATATTAATTTATCAGTTAAGATAAATAATTCTTATGGTATTTTAACTTCTAAAAACAATAAAATTATAATAAAAAACATAAAATTAGAAAATGCTATAAAAGAAGGGGATAAAGTCTATACGTCTGGTCTAACTAATATAACAAAAGATATTTTAATTGGTACAGTTTCTAATATAACAAAAGATAATTTAGAATTAGAGTATATTATTGAAGTTACACCCGCAGCTAATTTTCATAATTTAAACTATGTAGGAGTAATAAAATGATTTTTCTTATTCTTGATTTAATTATCTCTTATTTTACTACTATACCTACTTATTTCGTATTAATAAATCTTATTCTTATACCTAAAAACAAATTATCTAAATTAGTTATAATTACTTTAGTTCTTGATTTATTAATATTGAATACTTATTTTTTAAATACTATAATTATAAGCTTACTTTTTCTCATCACAAAAAAATTAAAAATAACCAAAATAAATCTTCCAAACTATCTTATTTCTCTTACTCTAATATATATATTATATATAATACTAATAGGTATTTGGCATTATAATCTATCATATTTAGCTCTCTTTATATTTAAAAATTATCTATATAATTTCATTTTCTACATCTTATGTTATAATGTTTTATTTTCTCGCATAAAATTATCTAGGTGATAATATGAATGTTGAAGATATCATAAAAAATAATAAAGCAAAAAGAAAATCTTATCTTACTAGTAGCTCTCACTCTCCAAAAAAGTCCAATTTAAGTCCTAAACTAAAATATGTTAAAGGGCTTATTTCGCGTATTTTACTTACAGTTATATTTGTACTTACTAGTATCATATTTACTAATATGAATAGCAAAAATAAAGAATTGTATCAAAAATATGTGCTAGAAGATTCATTAAGTTTTACCAAAATAAATAATTTATATCATGATTTGTTTGGAGAAGTAGACTTTATTAATAAAAATAATCCTGAAAGTAAAAGTGTTTTTTTTAACTCCATTAACTATAAAAATCTTGAAAAATATAAAAATAGTTCTAAATTAACTGTAGGTTTAAATGAAGTTGTAAATGCTATCAAAAGTGGTATTGTAGTTTTTATTGGTGAGAAAGATGACCTTGGAAATACTGTAATTATACAAGGGAATGATGGCATAGACATTTGGTATTCCAATATTACAGATACCGATATAAAAGTTTATGACTATATTGAATCTGGTAATATTCTAGGCACTTCTAATGGCGATTTTATTTACCTAACAATCAATAAAGATGGCGAGTATTTAAGCTATGAAGAATACGAGAACCTTACTTAATATAAATATTGCTACTTACTTTTTAATTTTAACTTTTCTTTTTACAGGTTTAATAAAAAACATAATTTTAATTTATTTAATTGTTATATTTCATGAGCTAGGCCATTTGTTTATTATCAAACTATTAAAATATCAAGTTTTAAGAATTGATATATATCCTATGGGCGGAGTAACTAAAATAAGTAAAAAAATAAATACTAGTATTAAAGATGAACTTTTAATATCTATTTTTGGCATCATATTTCAACTCATATTATATATGATATTTTGGTTCTTATTTAAAAATGATGTTATATCTTTAAATACTTTTAGTTTATTTAGTTCTTACAATAAAACTATCATGATTTTTAATATGATACCAATAATCCCCTTGGATGGATATGTTTTCTTTCGCAGTATTTTAGAACTAATATTTCCTTATAAAAAATCCTTTTATATTAGCTTAATAATTAGCATTATAAGCATTATCTTATTTATCACTTTTAACGAATTATATAGTTTAAATAATTATTTAATAATCAGTTTTTTAATCTATAAAATATATCTAACTTGTAAAGAATTTAAATATGAAAACTTAAGATTCTTGTTAGAAAGACATTTATTTAATTTAAAATACCATAAAATAAAAAATGAACAAAAACTTAATTTAAATCTTTTAAAAAAAGATACTTATCATTATTTTAAACAAGATAATACCTATATAAGTGAGAAAAAGCTTCTTTCTAAAAAATTCAATTAATTAATATTTACAAAAAAACATTTACTGTTATAATAAATATTAATATTTAGAAAGAGAGAACTTTTATGAAATTCTATTTAAAAGAACCCAAATTTGATAATGAAAAAGATTTAATATCTCAAATAAAAGTTTTAAATAAATATTTAATGAATTTTATATCTTTATTTGACAATAAATTATCTGATAATGATTATCTAAAAAGAGTTTATGAATATTATAATATAAGTGAAGGAGATTCAAAAGAAGAATTTTTTAAAGAATTATTAGCATCTCCATCTGGAGTTAATATATATGATATAGGTTGGATAACACATAAACTTTTAGGAACAACAGGAGGGGATTCAGCATTACAATTGTGTGGATATGATGTAGTTGATGTTGGTCCTTATGAAGATCCAATGTTTGAACCACCAGAAGAACGTTATACTTACAGCACTTATGATTATCCTACTATTAATATACCGGTTTATTGCGTTAATACTAGCGGAGAGTTCTACTACTATTTTGAAGGACCGTTATTAATAGCTTTCTCGAGATGTATTAGTGGAAGTGGAGAATTCGCAGATATAAGGTTACTGGAGTACTACATTGCGAGATATAGAAAAAATGGTGAATTATTAATAGATGATGATATCCGAAAAGGATTATATAATACAATAGTAAAAGGAATAAAAAAAGGCAAAGTATTAGTTTCCTATGGAAAACAAGCTACAAGAATGTATGTTGATGAGCAAGAAATATCAAATAATCCATTTCAAAACTATTGTTTAAACATTGCTAGGCCTAAAATAGAATTATATGGGACTATATTAGCTCCTGCTATAAAGAGAAAACTTACTGAAGAAGTATTAAAACGTGATTATGATAGATTATTATCAGTTTTAGAAAAAGAAGTAATTAGATTTAAAAGAGAATGGGAAAAATTGTTTATAATGGATGCACCAACTGAAGAAATAAAAAAAGGAAACGACCAGTTAAGAGAAGTAGAAAATATGTTGTTAGAAGCAAGCTTATTTTCTGATAAACCTTTAACACTTAAAAGAACATTTAAAGATTAAAAAAATGTCCTTAAAAAATTGACAAATAAAGGATTATTTGCTAAAATTAACGTTAGCGAATTAGTATTCGTAAAAAACCACACCAAAATGGTTTAAAAAACTTTAAGTTACCACAAGGGTGCGTCTTAAAAAATTAGAAGGAGGAATGAATATGAAAGCAATATTTGAAACTGGTGGAAAACAATACTATGTAAGTGAAAATGATGTTATTTATGTAGAAAAATTACCTAATGAAGCTGGTACTGAAGTAACATTTACTAATGTTTTAGCTATTGATGGTAAAATTGGAACTCCATATGTTGAAGGTGCAAAAGTTGTTTGTACAGTTGAAAAACACGGTAAACAAAAGAAAATTAAAGTGTTTAAATATAGACCTAAAAAGAAATATCGTAAAACTCAAGGTCATAGACAACCATACACTAAATTAGTTGTTAAGAAAATTGGCTAATTATGATTAAAGTTTATATTAATCAAAATAAAATAGTTATTACTGGTCATGCAGATTATGATACATATGGTAAAGATATTGTCTGTGCCAGTGTATCTAGTATTGTTATCACAAGTATCAATGCTGCGCTTAAGATTGAAAATACTTCTTTAACTTATAAAGAAGAAAAAGATAAGCTTACAATCGAAATTTTAAGTAATAATAAAAATATTTTATTAATAATTGAAAATATGATTGCAATGCTACAAGAATTAGCATTAACTTATAAAAAAAATATAAAGATAGTAGAGGAGGAATAAAACATGAATTTCATGAAGTTAAATATCCAATTATTCGCTCACGTTAAAGCTCAAGGTTCTACAAGAAACGGTCGTGATTCAAGAGGACGTCGATTAGGAGCTAAAGCTTCCGATGGCGAAACTGTAACAGCAGGTTCAATTCTATATCGTCAAAGAGGAACAAAAATTTATCCAGGAACAAATGTAGGAATGGGTAAAGATCACACTTTATTTGCTAAAGTAAGTGGTGTTGTTCGTTTTGAAAGATTAGGTAGAGATAAAAAGAAAGTAAGCGTTTACGAAGCATAGTAAATGCTTTTTTTTATGTCTAAATTATGTTATAATTTTTAAAGGAAGTGATTATATGCGCTATAATGTTATAAAAGATGCTGATAAAATAATTAGTAAAAGTCCTTATGTTGTAGGAAATCCTACCAGGTATAAAAATAAATGGTCTGATTTTTTTGGTAATCATAATCCTATTCATTTAGAACTTGGTATGGGGCGAGGAGACTTTATAATTAATATGGCTAAAAAATATCCCAATATTAATTTTATAGGTTTAGAATTATATGCCTCTCAAATGGTCATGGCAACAGATCGTCTAATTCGTGAAAAACTAACTAATTTAAGACTAATAAATGCTGATGCTAGGGATATAGATAAAATATTTGGTAAAGAAATAGATACTATATATTTAACCTTTTCTGAACCTTGGCCTAAAAAAATTGATGAGAAAAAAAGATTTACTCACGAATCATATTTGAAACTTTATGATAAAATATTTAAAAAAGATAAACATATAATTTTAAAAACAGATAATAAAGGTTTATTCGCATATTCTCTTGAAACTTTATCAGGATATTGGTATTCATTTGAACGTGTTAGCCTAGATTTGCATCATAATGAAATTCCTATTCCAAACATTATGACTGATTTTGAAAAAAAATATTATGAAGAAGGGCGTCCAATATATTATGTGGATGCTTGGTTTAAAAATTAAAAGCTATTACAGCTTTTTTTATATGTAAATAAAATTAAAAAATAATTTAAATATTTGTATTAATTTTAAAACTATGATAAACTGAAAATAAGGAGATAATGATTATATGAAAAATAAAATTTTAGGCTTAATAGGTGTTTTTGCTGTTTTAATTATTGCGATAGGAGGCTTTTTAATATTTAGAAATGAAGATTTAGATATAGATTCTAAGTTAGTTCAAGATTTATATAAAAAAGTAAATCCTAGTGATAATCTTATGATACTTTCTATGCTTTATAAAGAACCAGGTAAAGTAGAAAATGGGTTTTATGTTTCAGCTGGTTTAAAATATTACATTGATAAAAATGGTTTCCAAGAGAATATATCTATTAATGATATATCTGATTCTATATATGAAATATTTGGAGAAGAGGCTAATTTTTATCACGAAAGAGCTTATATTTTAGCAGATGAATATTGTGGATATGATTATAATAAAACTTTAAAACGCTATGAATTTTTAAGTGGTTGTAGTGGTTCTTATGATTCTATGGAAAGAAAAGCAATTAGTGCTTCTAAAGATAAAAACTATCTTTATATTTATGAAAAATCAATATATATAGTTCATGATATAGGAATAGATGGTGCACATTATACAATTTATAATAATATGCAAGATTTAAAAAAATTAGCTGAAAAAACTGACAAAAATGGTAATTATAATATTAAATTAGACAACTATTTAGACGAGGCTAGTACTTATAAATATGTCTTTAAAAAAATTAAAAATAATTATATATTTGACCATTTAGAGTTAGTTAAAGATGTAGATTAATTTCTATATCTTTTTTAAATAGTCTTGCTAAATTAAAGTTTCTACTATATAATTAATTTAAAGTAGGTGACTTATGAAAAAAGGTTTTGCATTATTAGAAACAATAATTGTTATTACATTTTTATCAGTCTCTTTACTTATGCTTTATGGAACTTTTAGAGGCATGATTAGTAATAGCGAAAAAAATATTTTATATGATGATGCAGCTAATATTTATAAAGTATATTATTTAAAAGAGTATTTAAATCTTCATAATTTACAAAATTTAATTACTAATGAAAATGTCCAGGAAATAACTTGTAATGATTTTTCTTTTTCTAGTTGCCATGATTTAATCAAAGAAATGCATATAAATAAAATTTATCTTACTAAATATGATTTAAAAGAATATAAAAAAGATAATTATCCAAGTTACTTCAATAACTATATATCAACTTTATCTAATAAAGAAAATTTAAAATATCGTTTGATTGTTGAATTTAAAGATAAAGAAACCTTTTCTTATTCTAGTATTTCTTTAGGTGGTGAGTCTTATGAATAAAAAAGGTGTAACAATATTAGAACTATTAATTAGTATTTCTATATTGTCTATAATCATTCTTATGTTAGTCAAAGTAATGTTTAATTTAGATAATATAAATAATTCTAAAACTTATGCTAGTAGTGATGAAATATCGCGAACTGAAATAATTAAAACTATTGAAAGTGATTTTTTAAAATTAAAACTTAAAGGCCTCACTGTAACCCAAAATTCTGAAGAAACAATCATTCATTTTTTATATGAAACTCAAAATAAAGATCTGATTATCAAAAAAAATGAATTAACTTATGATAATCTTAAATATCCTTTAAAAAGTACTAATGCTACATATAGTTTATGTCCTGATTACAAATATTTGCCATTAGAAAATAATTATTACTATTTAAATCTTAATATTTCTGTCTTAATAAATAATGAAAATACAACTAAAAATGATGATTTAAGTTTAAGCTATTTAGGACTAAAAAAGGAGAATAATGCATTTCCTAAAGAGCATAGTTGCTTAAATAATTAATATTAATATACTAGATATTATTGTTTGCATAATTCTTCCTTTTAAAAAAGGACTATAAGATATATCAGTATCTTCCAATATTGCTTTTATTTGAGTGTTTATACTTAATCCGCCAAAAGATATTGTTGCAATTGCAATAATTTCTTTTATTTTAATACTAATATTTAATGTTTTAAGAAGATTTAAACCGTTGGTAATTTCTAAAAAACTTTGTAATAGAACTTTTGATAGCCCATTTATATTTAATATATTGGCAATAATATAGCTAAAGAGCATGTAAAAAACTACTGTACCTAAAATCATTAAGAGAGTAGTAATACTTCGGTTAATACTTTTAATTAAAACATTACCTATATTTTCTTTCTTATTACCTATAAGTTTATTCTCATTTATTCGTGGTGCTTTCTTTCTTATTATAAAACCAATAATTATATTGCTAATATAATGTATTAAAATAATTTTTATGACAGTTCTCATCTCAAAAATTAGAGATAACATCATGATTAAAAATAAAGGATTAGAAAAATAAGTAAAATATAAATAATGACTAGCTTCTTCATTCGTAATTTTTTTAGCTTCCACTAAATTTTTCAAAATATAAGCATTACTTGGAGTTCCGCTAATTAAACTCATAAAAAAAACATAAGCACAAATTCCACTTGTTTTGAAAAGTATTTTAAATATCTTATTAAATATTTTATAAAAGTAAAAGGGGGTGTTAGCACTTATTAAAATATCATTAATAATAAACATTGGAAATAAAGAAACAAAAACTCTTTTAAAAAATAAATTTACTGCATCTATAATAATAGTTGCAATATCACTATTATGTTTAAAAATAAAAATAGTACATATAATACATAATAAACAAAAAGTAAATTCTTGTATTTTTTCTTTCATAAATACCTCATTATCTGATATAATTAATTAAGGTGATAAAACATGTTTACTAAAATATATGAAAAAACCAAAAATTTTATTAAAGAAAATTATAAAGGTTTAATAGTCCTAATCGCAATATATCTACTTTTTGCTATAGAACTTCCATATTCAATTTATAGCCCTGGTGGCGCAGTCAATCTAAATGAACGTATTAAAATGGATGATAAAAATGAAAGTGCTGGATCATTTAATATGGCTTATGTTTCTATGGTAAAAGGGTCTATTCCATTCTTACTTGTATCTAGAATTATTCCTGATTGGGATATTGTTAAAAAAGAAAATATTACTATAGATGGCGAAACTATGGATAATATGATGAAAAGAGAACGCTTATATTTAGAAGAGTCTATTAATGCTGCAACTATTAATGCCTACCAAAAAGCTGGTAAAGAAATAACTATTACTGCTATTAAAAACAGTGTAAGTTATATAGTTAGTGATGCTAAAACAGACCTCGAAGTAGGGGATACCATTACGAGTATAAATGGAAATAAGATTAATTCTCTAGAAGATTTAAAAACAATTGTAAATGACTTAAAGGTTGGAACTAAAGTTAATATGGAAATAAATCGTGATGACAAAGCTCGGGAAGCATATGCTACAGTCTATAAAAGCGAGGATGGACCTAAAATTGGTGTTAGTCTTATAACTACCTATGAATATGATACTACTCCTGATGTTGAGATAAAATCTAAATCAAGTGAAATGGGATCTAGTGGTGGCTTAATGATGAGTCTTACTATATATAATGCTTTAGTCGAAAACGATATAACTAAAGGCAAAAAAATAGTTGGAACTGGCACAATTGATATTAATGGCAATGTCGGAGAAATAGGTGGAGTAAAATATAAACTTATTGGGGCTGTAAAAAATAAAGCTGATATCTTTATATGCCCTTTAGAAAACTATGAAGAAGCAATGGCAGTAAAAAAAGAGCGTAATTTTGATATAAAAATAATCAGCGCTAAAACATTTGATGAAGCATTAGAAAAACTAGAAGAAATTTAAACTTCTAGTTTTATAATTTTCTGGATAATACCATTTCTCTCAAATTATCAGGAACTCCACAAGCTTTAGCTTGCTTATAAATTTCTGTTGGATTATCATAACAAGATTCGCTATTAAAGAATGGCTCCCTAGCACAAGCATTAAAAAATTTTTTCGCATCATCATCACTTTTGAGAGCAAAATAAATAGGAGCGACATATTTACATATGCTTTTATCTTCTTTTAAAACGTTAGCAACTATAGCCACTCTTTTAGGAGCTATAAATTCTCCTAAAGAAATTATTTCTTTTACATCATGTTGCTCACTATTTATATCTCCAACTTTAAATACTTCTTCTTTTCTTTTAGCAACTTCATAAGGATAGTAATCAAGTCCAGCTAAAAATAATTCAATCATAATATCTAAATCAACTTGATTCAATGAATATTTAATAGAATCAATATACTGTCTAAAGCCTTGAAATTGTTTTAATCTTGTTCGCAAATTATTTTTGTTTTTAGTATTTTTAATAATTTTATAAAGACACTCAAATAGTGCAAAAGCAAAAATTCTATGAGAACTAAAGAGGGCATCTATTTCTTTTTGTAAAAGTGGTATATTAACGCCAATATCCTTTGCTAAAGCTTTAGTATTTTTAATTCCTTGAGAAATTAATGTTTCTTGTCTAGCTGCTAATTTACTTTCTAATTCATCTTGTTCAAAAGGCAGTTTAGTAAGTGAACCATCGCTAGCTAGCATATTAAAACCAAAACCAAAATAATCGGATCCAAAATCAGTCATCTGTTCTTTATAAAAATTTACTGTTTTCGTTTTTAACGTTCCGCTTAAATACATTTTAGTCCTCCGTTTCATAATCATCTAAAAAATAATACTTTTGATTATCTTTTCGATATCCCAATATTTGTGTTAAATTGATATTTTCCATACTTTTAAAAATATTAAATTCAATGTAAGGATTCTTTTTCCGCAGCTCATTAATTAAATTTTTTATTTCTTTTCGCTTACTTTTTTCTTCACTTGTATTATTTTCAATTGTCATTTTACAAGCACAATTAAGAAATTTTAGTGTATTATAATTAGTCCAAGCTATGATATCACTTTCTTTAATTAAATACATTGGTCTAATAAGTTCCAATCCTTCAAAATTTTCGCTATGCAGTTTAGGCATCATGGTTTTAATTTCCGCTCCATATAACATACTCAATAGATTAGTTTCAATTACATCATCAAAGTGATGACCTAAAGCTATTTTATTACAACCAAGTTCTTGTGCTTTATTATATAAATGACCTCGGCGCATTCTTGCACACATATAGCAAGGACTTTTAGATTTCATAACTTCTACTGATAGAAAAATATCCGAATTAAATATTTCAATAGGAATATTAAGTAGTCTAGCGTTATCTTGAATTTCTTTTAAATGTTTTTCAGTATAACCCGGATTCATAACAACATAATGGCATGTAAACTTAACTTTACCATGTCGTAATATTTCCTGAAAACATTTAGCCATCAAGAAAGAATCTTTACCACCACTTATACAAACCATAATTTTATCATCATCTGATATTAGTTCATAATCCCGAATAGCCTTGGTAAATTTGCACCAAATAGTCTTACGAAATTTTTTAATAATACTACGTTCAATCTCTTGATATATTTCCATATTTAAACCTCTTTTATTGCAAGTATTATAATATAAATAGAAACGGCATGCAATAAAAAACACCTAAATAATTTAGGAATTAATTATTGATAAAACTATATTACTATTTTAAATTATCATATAAATTTTTAAATATTTCTAAATGAATTTTCTCATCTTCAATAATCCTGAATAATAGTTCTCGAATATATTTATCTTTTATTTGCATAATTCTTTTGTTATAATTTTCTATAGCTTTAGTTTCATTTTTAATATTTACTATCAACATTTCTTTAATATTAGTCGCATAATTAACATTAGAACTATTCCATGGCTTTATATAATTTTCGCTATATAAAGTTCCATAAACAGGTTTAAGCCCAAGTAATTTAATAGTTTTACCAAGAAGACTTAAATGTCTCATTTCAACTATTCCAATTTGTTCTATTATTTTGGCATATTCTTTTGTCTCATCACTTGTAATCATATTTTGATACATATATAAATGAATAGCAGTTTCCTCACTTACATCTCCTGCATAATTTTCTAGTAATAGTTTAGCATATTCTATATTTTGTTTTTCAACTCTTACTTGAGGGTAGGGCTTATTACTTTTATATTCCATAAAGTACCTCCTAATAAAAAATATGCCAAATAAATAGAAAGAGAATAATTTTATTCTTTATTCTCTTTTTGAATCCAAAACATTTTATTATCTTTAAATATATAGCTTATTTTATTTTCATCATATAAGTAAGATAAATAAGATTTTATCGTACTACCAACTAAAATATATTGTTCTGCATTCATTATCAAATTATATTTTTGAAATATTTCTTTTAAAATATCTTCAAAACTAATCTCTTCTTTGCATATCCTATAAATTGTATCAGAAATTTCTTTTATTTTGGTACAATTAATGTCTATTAAGTGACTTATATCTTTTGTAGCTTCTGCATGACTTGGAATATATAATTTACCTTTTAAAGTAGCTAAATAATCTAATGTATTTAAATATTCTTTAACATCATAAATAAAAAATATATGATACTTATTGATTGTTTCTTCACTAAATATGGCATCCCCTAAAAAATAAACATCATCTGGAGTTTTTATTCCAATCATATCAAAAAAATGACCTTTTAAGGGAAAATATTCCAAGCCTTGTAAATCCATATCTTTAATATCCGTGACTTGTGATTCTTGAGCCATTAAAAATTTATTTCTTAAATCTTTAAAAGGGTAGCCACCATATAAAAATGCAGCCTCCAAAATTGGATGTTTTGTAAAACATTTTTCAATACCATTAAGATAAATAGGGGAATTAGTTCTATCTTGAATAAATTTATTTCCTCCAATATGATCCGCATTAGAATGTGTATTAATAATACCTTTAACGTTATAGCCTTTTTCTTTTATAATTTTAAGTATTTTTCTACCAGCTTCTTTATCATTTCCAGTATCAATTAAATAAATATCATTACTATTAATTTTATATATTCCAATATTTGTTGGATTTTTAATATAACTAGTTTTTTCGCCAATTTTTATTAGTTCCATCTTATCACCTTAATAGTACATTGTTTTTCAAGCATTTATATTATAACACAAATTAAACTAAAATAAAAAATATAGTATATAAAAATTGCTGTGTTAAAAACAATTGTTTACTATAATATTACAGGAACATTTAATAAGTTGGGTGAAGCCAAAACTTTGTAAGAGAAGGGAGGCAATACAGTGAACAAGAAAGCTTTTTTAATCTGTTCTTTAGTAAATATTATCTTCCTTTTACTATTATTGTTATTTATAGCTTTAATAAAAGAAATCCATCTAACTCAGCAATTTAATCATTTTTATTTAGTTATAAAATATAAAATAATGCCTCCAACAACAGATACAAAAATTCCTACGAATATATCAATTAAAATACTTTTTCCTTTACTTTCATCTTTTTCTATCTTGTTATTTGCACCTATATTTGATTTTTTAATTTTATTTTTATTTCCCATTTCAATTTTCATTATTAACGCCTACATTCGAACTTTCTATTTGATTATTATCGCCTATGTGAACTGAATAGTCTGATATAATATTTGTAATATTTTTAATAATCTCTTTTTCTTCTTTCCTGTTTGAAAAATCGATATAATAATCATCTAAATTTCCATATTTCTTTTCTAATTCGATAAATATTTTTAGAACTTTATTTTTAATTTTCTTCAAGATATTTGTATGAGCATAAATTGATAGCTCTCTATAGGCACTAATGACTTCGCCATTTACAAGTGAAATTTGATCTGCTAGTAATGCGTGTAATGGTATCATCAAACAATGATTATTATTTTCTTTTTCTGCTATAGAAAATTGTAAAATCTCGTGGACACTAGAAGTAATTTTAACTTTAGAATATTCCTCAATAAATTCTGGCCTTATAGGGATATTTTGGTTTTTACATTGATATCTACCAGCAATATAATTTCCCTTAATATTTGTTTTCACTACCCTATATTCTGGAACTTCCTCGTCTTTTTCATATCCGTTAATTTCATTATTTAGCCATAATTTTATTTTTTTATCTTTAATATCTTGTAATAGAATATTTAAAATATCTATTGCTTGAACAACAGTAATTTCATCTTTAATTAACTCAATAATAATTTTGCTTCTTTTCATAAATACCTCGCATTTAAATTAAAAGAAAATAGTACCTTTTATGGGCACTATTTCAATACTTTATATCTAGCGAACCCTTCTAAAAAATAGAATGTGTTCATATATAAACAACTTGGTGCGCCTGGAGGGACTTGAACCCCCATGGAATTAACCGCTAGATCCTAAGTCTAGTGCGTC
>CANSFH010000002.1 GCA_947646115.1 uncultured Mycoplasma sp. | reverse complement strand
TATTTTTCCTAAAAATAAAAGACTATTAACAAAATTTATTTTGTCAACAGTCTGAAGAGTTTTAAGACTCTTTTTTTAATTACATCTAAAATGACGTTTACAGATTATAATAAAGTATGCTAATATAATGTTAAGAATTGGTTGTGATAGATATGAAAAAAAGTAAATTTGATATCAGAAATATTTATTTGTATGCTGCACTTATTATTTTAATTATAATTTTGTTGAATCAAAAATTTAATATATATTCTGTTATTCTTTGTATACCTATATTCTTTTTAACATATTTCTTAAGTAAAAAAAGTAAAAAATTTTTTCCTTTTATACTATTATTTATTGCTTTTTTTATTAGATTGTTTTTCGTTCTTAAACTAGATACACCTGTTATTTCTGATTTTAAAGTTATTTTAAATACGGCAAGAGAGTTATTAAATGGAAATAATATTATGAACCATGAATTATATTTTTTTAGATATGGTTATCAAACTGGACCTGTTTTATATACCTATTTATTTTTAAAAATTTTTGATTCTGTTACCTTTTTAAAAATTATTAATTGTATTTTTTCTTCATTAAATTGTTTAATTATTTACTTTATTGGTAAAAAGATAGCAAGTGATAGAAGTGCTAAATTTATATCCCTATTATATGCTTTTTTTCCTTTTTCAGTATTATTTAATACAGTTTTATCTAATCAAATTCCTGGTTCAACTTTCTTTTATCTCGGTATTTTAATTTTATTATATTTTAGGAAAAATATAATAGTTAAATATATTTTGGTTGCTCTTTTATTTGGAATAGGTAATTTTTTACGAAGTGAAGGTATTATATTTGTTTGTGCTATTATTGGATTTCATTTAATTAACTGTTTAACTAATAAAGAGGAAAGAAAAAATAAAATACAGCATTTATCCTTAATTGTATTTGTGAGCGTTTATTTTCTTTTTGGAATACTAACTAATAGCATTATTAAATATACCCACATAAATAATGAAGGATTATCTAATAACTTTACAGAATGGAAGTTTATTCTTGGGTTAAACACTTCTACTTGTGGAGGATATAATGATGCTGATATTGTTTATATGGTAGATAAAAATACAGCTCAAAATGAAATTGTTAATAGACTAAAATCTTTAACTTTTCAAAGTACTATAGAACTTGTTACTTGTAAGGCAAAGAAAACTTGGTCAAGTGGAACGTTATATTGGACATTTTTAAATTTAAGCAATAAAAACTATAGTTTATTAGGTTATAATTTTACTACTAATGATTTAAATATAATTTTGTCTTCTCTTAATGAAATTCTATATTACTTTGTCTTTATTTTCTTAATAATAGGTTTAGTTAGTTTTAAAAACAATAAATGCAAAAATAATTATATTTTTATATTTATTAATGTGCTAGCAATCAATTTTATTGTTTATTCATTAATAGAAGTTCAGCCTCGATATAATTATTTATTGCATATTAGCATATTTATTTTAGCAACTATTGGTTTAGATAAATTGTGGTCTTTAAAAAAATAGCATTAATATAAATGCTATTTTTAAGTTATTTATTTTCAATATTTAATAAATGAAGTTCAAAGGCCTGACGGTCTTTACGTGCAATACTTTCTAGAATTAGGCCACCAACAAAAAGCTGAATTGCTATTATTCCAAAGAAAGATGCCGCAATAAGTGAAGGAAATTTCTCTACTAGTCCTGTACTAATATAACCTATTAAAGAGGGGATAAAGAAACCTATACCGATTATAAAAGAAACTATAGATAGCATACTAAAAAATAAAAATGGACGATATTGTTTAAATAGTGAAGCAATTGTAAATATTACTTTAATGCCATCGCTAATTGTATTTAATTTTGAAACGCTTCCTACAGGGCGATCCCGGTAATCGATTAAAACATTTTCTATTTTCATTTTCTTATCTAAAGCATGAATTGTCATTTCTGTTTCAATTTCGAAGCCACCAGATATTATAGGAAACGACTTAACAAAGATTTTGCTAAACGCACGATATCCTGTCATAATGTCTCGTACATTATTATTAAAAATTATATTAACAAGGAAACGGACAAGTACATTGCCAAAATTATGGAACATTCTTTTATTTTCAGCGAAATATGTACTTGAAAGTCTATCTCCTACAACCATTTCTGCTTTTTTTTCTAAAATTAAATTACACATCTCACGAGCTTGTTTAGGAGAATAAGTATCATCACCATCAATCATTAAATAGCAATCTGCATTTATTTCACGGAACATTCTTCTAATGACATTTCCTTTTCCTTGCATGTATTCATGACGAACGATAGCACCAGCATTTTTAGCTAATTCGGCGGTATTGTCAGTAGAATTATTGTCATATACATATATATCGGCTTCTGGTAGTTCTGCTTTAAAGTCTTTGACTACTTTAGCTATTGTTTTAGATTCATTATAACACGGAATTAATACTGCTATTTTATTCATAAGGCACCTCTTTTCTGTAATAAGTCTAACACGTTAAATGATAATTGTAAATATATATTACATTTTTGTTATTATAAACAAAAAAAGCAACGATGATTGTTAACTTTCTTGGTATTTATTAATAATGGCATCAACTATATATTTACTAGCATTACCATCACCATAAGGATTAGAGGCGTTAGCCATCTTATTATATTCTTCTTTATTTGTTAATAGTTTTTTAGTTTCCTCATATATTTTATCAGTATCAGTGCCAACTAGTTTTAAAGTTCCTGCTGCGATACCTTCAGGGCGTTCAGTAGTATTTCGAAGTACTAAAACTGGTTTACCAAGAGACGGAGCTTCTTCTTGAACTCCTCCACTATCAGTTAAGATTAAATGAGCCTTGTTCTCGAAATTATGAAAATCAAATACTTCTAAAGGTTCAATTAATTTTATTTTATCAGAATCACCAAAAATTTCATTAGCTATTTCACGAACTTTAGGGTTTTTATGAATCGGGTATACCACTTTAATATCATCTATTTCATCAACTACTTTTTTAATCCCTTTAAATATATTACGCATTGGCTCACCTAAATTTTCCCGGCGGTGAGCAGTTAAAAGTATCATTCGATCATTACCAATCCAATCAAATACAGGATGATTATAATCTTTGGTAACAGTTGTTTTCATTGCATCAATGACAGTATTTCCTGTAACATAAATTGTTTCTGCTTTTTTATTATCGTTAAGTAAGTTTTCTTTACTTAAGTTTGTTGGCGCAAAATTCATATCAGCAAGACATGAGACCATCTGTCTGTTCATTTCTTCGGGATATGGTGAGTATTTATTATAAGTTCTAAGACCGGCTTCAACATGGCCTATATCAACACTATTATAGAAAGCAGCTAGAGCTCCAGCAAAGGTAGTTGTAGTATCACCATGGACAAGAACAATGTCTGGTTTAGTTTCTTTTATAATACTTTCTAATCCTGTTAAAGCTTTAGTTGTTATTTCAGATAAAGTTTGGCCTGTTTGCATAATATTTAAATCATAATCAGGAATAATCTCAAATGTATTTAGTACTTGATCTAACATTTCACGATGTTGTGCTGTTACACAAACAATGCATTCTATCTCTTTTCTTGATTCTAATTCTATTACTAAAGGTGCCATTTTTATGGCTTCGGGACGAGTTCCAAATATTGTCATTACTTTTATCATTATTGTTACACTCCTTATATTTAAGTATAATATATAGTTAAAAAAAAAGAAAGAGTTAATTATCTTTCTAGTTGCTATTTATAGCATAATAGTAATTAATATTATTATAATCTTTTTGATAATTGTTTTATAATCATAAGTCTTATTAAGCATTAAAGCGTCACTTATCATAATAAATGTTGGTACGCCAATTTTACTAAAGAAAAATGTTATAACAGATGAAATCCATTCACTTAATTTTTATTTTTCATAAGTTATTCCTTAAAACCAAACTTTAAGTATAAAGATAATATTGTTTTTAATAAATCTTTTAATTCTAACTGGTTCGGTTACAATACGATATAACCATTCTATATTTAATGTTATAAATAGTTTAGGAGCTCTTTTCTTTGTTCCACTTAAAACATCAAATGTTCCACCTACGCCCATATATATACCTTTATCTACTTTAGATATTACATCATATATAAATTTTTCTTGAGCAGGAATGCCTAGTGCTACTAAACATAGGTCTGGTTGTAATGTAATTATATCTTTTTTTACTTTATTTAAATCTTTTGTATATCCATTTTGAACTTTTAATATTTTTATATTTTTATATTCTTTTTCTATTTTTTCTTGAAGAGATTTTATTACTTCTTCTTTAGCACCAAACAGATAAAGAGTTTTTTTATTTTTATTAGCTAGTTCTAATAAAGAAGCACTTAAGTCTACTCCTGTTATTCTCTTTTCAACATTCATATTATTATTTTTACAAGCTTTAACAATTGCTATACCGTCAGGAATTTTTAAAACATTATCATCATTAATTATAGAGGCAATTGTTTCATCTTTTATAGAAAGCATTAATGTTTCTGGATTTGTAGTAACTACAAATTCTTTTTCATTCTTTTTTAAACTTTTTTCTAATTTTTTAATAACATTATCATAATTATCTGTTGTAATTTTGTTTAAAGATTTAATAATTGGTTTTTCTCTTTTTAAAATGTCTAAATTGGCATTTAATAATGTCATTATGATAGCTAAAATTATAGAGAATTGGGTATAAATATAAGTGTATCCAGCATAGAAACTTATGAAGATCATCATACAGAATCCTTCGGCTAAAAATATAGTTTCTAAATTTATTTTTTTGATATTTTTTAGACCAATTACTATAGTTTTAAATAATAATAGCCATAAAATCCCAGTTATAAGGATAAATCCTACAATTCCAAATGAGTATAAAGGCATTATAATATCTCGCTCCATTGAAAGCTGATTAGGTTGATTTAAATACCCTAAACCAACTAATTGGAATGGAATAGTAGAATTTAAAAATTTATAATGCATAAAATATAATTGACGGTCTCTATTATCAGAAGAATGTAATTTGCCAGTCGCATATAAACTATTTAGCTTTTGAAGACTTTGAAGTGTCCATTCTTCATATTTAAATGCAATAGAATTCTCTATATCAGCACTATTTTTGTTATCGTCTTTTTTATTATTTATTTTATCTTTGTTATTTTTAACAACTTCTTCCATTTGTTTAGAGTAATTTTCTAAATCTTCTTCTTTAGATATTGTTGATAATACTGAATTATTTATAACAATATTTTGATATAACGGAAGTTTTTTAAAACTTAATATTGAAACAGATAAAATTATCAAGCATATTATAATTTCATATATTTTGATTTTGTATTCTTTATGAATAAATTTATATATTATATTGATTATTATATATAAACTTGCCACAATAATAATGATAAAATAAGGAACTTTAGTGCCTATTAATAAGCAAACTAAACAAGTTGATAAAATTATGATTGTTTTTAAAACATAATTAATTTTTGATTTAAATACAGAATAAATAAATATTGGTGATGCTATAGAAAGTAAGTGACCAAATATTTGTCCAGAATAGTACCAACCGCGATATCCTAATTTAGAACTGTCAGAAAATTCATATGTTAGCCAAGAAGTGTCAGTGATAACAGCTAAAAAATAAAATATTACATATAAAATAATTGTTATTATTAGGACTTTTTTTAATTTATCTAAAAATAATTTTTTATTATCAGAAATATTATATAAAATTTTTAAATCAAGAAATATAGTAATAAAATAAACTATATTTATTAAAAACCGTAATTCATGAATGATAACTGTTGTTTCCGTCATGATATTATATAGCAAATATGAATGTAATGAAATGAATATTACTAATATTAAATAATATATAAAATGCTTTTTCTTTCCTGAATATTTTACAAAAAAGAAAAGAAATGTAAATAATCCAAATACAAATAGCGGTTTGAAATATGTGACAAAATTTATTTTAATATATCCATAATTATATAAATTTGAGAATATATCAAATACTGGTTGTAAAACTATGTATATCAGCATTGCTAATGTAAGTTTTTTTGTGTTATATTCTTTCATATTATTTACTCCTTACTTTGTTAATTCAAATATGTCTAGTAATTGTTTTTCTATTTTTTTATTTGAACCTTTATATGTTTGTAAATTTTTTTCAATGTTTATTGAAGTCTCTTCATTTTTTAGAACCTCTTCCATTTTATCAGCAATGCTTTCTAATGATATATCAACAATATGACCATATTTGTTGTCTTTTAACATTTCTTTAGCACCTGAAACATCAGTAGTAATTATTTTTGTTTTTAATAGTAATGCTTCTAGCAAAGATAAAGGATATCCTTCAAAATCACTAGACATAACAAAATAATCGGCATTTTTAATATAAGGATAGGGATTCTTTTTAAGTCCTAATAAATCTACTACATCTTCGATTTCTAACTCTTTTACCATAGATTTTATTTCTTCTTCTAATGGACCATTCCCAACTAGCCATAACTTAAATTTATAACCTTTATCTTTAAGAATTTTTACTGCTTGCAATAATCTATCATGACGTTTTTGTGGACGCATTTTAGCTACATTTACAAAAGTAAAGCATTCTTTTTTAGGAATAACTTCTTCTGCCTTTTTGATAATTTCTTCTTCATTTATTAAGTTATATATTACTTGTACCTTTTCAGGATCTATATTATACTTTTTACAAAAATTATCTTTAGCTTGAATAGAAACTGCCACCACTAAATCCATATTTTTATAAGTTTTTTTTATTTCTTTTTCATTTATACCAATATTAAATCGGTCTACATCATTATGAATCCAAGCAATTTTTTTACAATCTTGTTTTAAATCATTAATTAAAGTAGCCGCTCTACCTTCCATAAATGCAATTGCTAAATCATATTTTTTAGTTGCTAATTTGTTAATAATCCTTTTTCTAAAAAAAGGAATATATCTGAAAAGACTATATTTAAATAAATTAGTTTTTACTTCTTTTATATTAACTTCTTTAGGAATATCTTTTAATAGAATTCCTTTTTTTTCTAATAAAATTAAATCTATTTCGCATTTATTCTTTATTAAATTTAAAACATTAACAAGCGCTCTTTCAGCGCCACCCATTTCCATGTTATATCCTACAATTAATACTTTCTTCATAATTTAATCCTATCTATTTTATTTTACTTATAATTAAGGTTGGTACATATAAAAATATAATTTTCACCTTTGCTTTATGTTCTTTTATAATTTCTTTAAAACTCTTTTTACTATATATAGAAAATAATATATATCCATATACATTATATAAACTTTTATTAAAACTGTAAAGTTCTTTGAAATATAATGCATTACTTTTTGAGTTCTTTTTTACTAAATTGAAATAGTTAGCAGTATATCCATCGCTTAAATATTCTTTTAACATTAAAGCTTCCTGTTTATATAAAAATGTATATTTTAAGGAAAGTCGATTATTAATTAATGCTTCAGGAACAAATTTTTCTCTTTCAATTATGGGAAAGGGATATTTTTTTGCAATTTCTGTTTTGATAATTTGAGTTTTATCTCCTTTTACTTTATACTTTTCATAGATGTTATAATAAGTATCAATTACATTATTTGGAAGAGTTGTTCCAATTATTTTATCTGATTCTGTGATATAAGCTGAATTATATACTAGACCTGCAACTTTAGAGTTATGTTCAATTTCTTCAAAATCTTTATTTATAATCTTAACTGCACTTGGCATTAATAAATCATCAGAATCAAGGCACATCAAAATTTTACCTTTGGCATTTTTTACACCTAAATTATAGGCACTTGGTTTTCCACCATTTTCTTTGTTTAAATATTTAATAGTAATTTTATTTTCTTTAATATATTTATTAATTAATCTTCCTGTATTATCACTAGAGCCATCATCTACAACTAACCATTCAAAATCTTTTGAACTTTGATTTAGTAATGATTCATATACTCTTTTTAATTCATTTTCTCTATTATATGTAGGAGTTATTATTGTTAGCATATTATTCACCTTCAAACAGTTTTATCCAATCTTTTATTATTACTTCACTTTTATAATTATTAGATTTTTCTTTTGCATTCTGACTAAACTTATTTAATTTTTTAGCATCTTTTAATAAATTATTTATTTTTTTTGCCATTAATGTTTTATCACGATTTGGAATTAAAAAACCTGTTTTTCCATCTTCAATTATTTCTTTAGGACCTGTTAGAATATCAAAAGAAATTTGGGGAAGACCACAGCTGCTGGCTTCTAAAAGTACCATCGGAAAACATTCTTTAAAAGATGTCATAACATATATGTCAGACTTTAACATGTATTCTTCTACTTCTGCAGCACTCACATATCCTGGCATAATAATATTACCTTCTAAGTTCAGTTTTTTTATTTCAGATTCAATTTTATTTTTTTCTTCACCATCACCTAGCAAATAAAGTTTTAGATTAGGGTTTTCTTTTATAGCCTCTTTCATTATTTCAACTAAACTTATAAAATCTTTAATTGGATTAAGTCTTCCAACTGCTATAATAGCATTATTATTTAATTTACTACTTTGTTTAGGAAAAGTATCTAATATATTAGGAATACGAGCTATTTTAACGTTTGTTTTTTTAAACCAATTATTATACATTTCTTCGTGATACTTACTAATTACAACTACATAATCTAAATTTTTATAGTTTTTAGTAATGCTTCTTCGATATTTATCTTCATCAATAAAATTATGTTCTTGAGTTAGTTTTAGTTTAGATTTATTACCATATTTACTTAATAAACTTCCATATTCAGTTCTCGTTGAAAAAAGGATGTCAGCATTATCAAGAAGTATTTCTTGTTTAATTAATTTCTTTTTTAAATAAAGAATTTTAGTTGCTTTTAACCCTTCTTTAAGTATATTTTTTAGTTTCTTAGAATTAAGAGCGTTTTTAAATTCTTCTTTATTTGGACCACCATTATATAAATATTTAATTTTAATTTTAGGATTTATTTCATAAGCTGGTTTTTCATTTATTTTATAGAAAGATACTATTTCTATGTTATATTTTGTGGCTAAAGCATTAGCCATTGTAATAGTTTGTTTTTCTACTCCACCATGATTTAAATGAAGCATTAATATTTTTATTTTTTTCATATTCTATTTACCTTAATAAATATTTTTGGTAAGTATTTTACTAATAGTTTTTTTAGCTTTCTTGGTATAGTATTACCTAATAAATATTTATATACTTTTTCTGTTTTTATTTTTTTAATTGCTTTTTTTAAGTTTTTTCCCGTTAGGATATTTGCACGATTAAGTACTCCATTAGCATAATAGCTTAATAATAAGTATTTGGTTTCATTAT
Source organism: uncultured Mycoplasma sp. (assembly GCA_947646115.1). Taxonomy (GTDB): domain Bacteria; phylum Bacillota_I; class Bacilli_A; order RF39; family UBA660; genus Caccenecus. The sequence continues at coordinate 96,576 of CANSFH010000002.1, read as the reverse complement.
TTATATTTTCAGAATTAATAATTTTAGATTTGTTTTCTTTAAAATAGTCAAAACAATCATTAAATTTTTGCAAATCTTTTTCAGGGTTATTGGAATTCATTATGCTTCCTTCCCTAATTATATAATTATAGCCAACATAATCAATGCTAGAAATAGTTTCAGCTTCTTGTAATATTAATGGAGTTAACCCAAAATCTTCATGATAACGACCTTTGGTATATTTGAAATTATATTTTAACCAGAATTTAGTTTTATAGCAATACAACCAAGCCGGTTCAAATAATTCGTCCTCAAGTAGTTTTGCAAGAGCTTCATTCGGGTGATTATTGTAAAAATGATCTTTTTTCATTATCCTAGTATTACCATTTTTATAAATGAATTTAAGATTATATTTAATTATGTCTGAATTATTTTTTTCTATTTCTTTATTCAATTCTAGTAATAAATCATCTGAAATATAATCATCACTATCTAAAAATAATAGATAGTCACCTGTACAATACTGAAGGCCATAGTTTCTTGCATCAGAAAGACCACCATTTTCTTTCTTATAATATTTAAAGTTTGTTTTACCTTTAATAAATTTTTTTATGATTTTAGCAGATTTATCAGGAGAACCATCATCAACTATAATTACTTCATAATTTTGATAGGATTGATTATATATGCTCTCTAAACATTTTTCGACATAATCTTCAACATTATATACAGGGACTATAATACTAAATTTCATAATTTCCTCTTTCTATGTTTAAATAATTTCGTACTCTAACAATATTTCTCTTGCTTTATTTTCACGATTAAGAACTTTCATATATATTTCATTATTATTTTTAATTAAGCTTGTTTTTTCCTTTTCATCAAGACAATTATTTATTAAATCATATAAAGGCACTACTTTAAGAATATTATGCTTTTTATCTAAAATAGTTTTTAATATTGTGAAAGTACATTTAGATAGTTTAACGCTATTATCATTTTTTTCTAAATATGTATTTATTAATAATGAATATTCTGCTAGTTTATCAAATGGTTTTTCTAAAACGCCAGCAGTACTTAAAAAATTGCCTAATGAGTATAATATTACACCTTGATTGTTAATTTCGCATTCATGAATTACATGTTCGTGGTTTCCTATGATTAAATCAATTCCTATCTTTTGCAGATAATGAGCTAGCTTTTTAGTTGCTTTTGTCGCTTCTTTATTATATTGCCCACCCATGTGCATAAGCATTATTATATATTCCGCTCCAGCTTTCTTACATTTTTTGATAGAACGTTTTAAAATTATTTTTTTTCTAAAAGAAAATTCTTTTCTTTCATAAATATTTTTATGTAATTGAAAAAGATGCAGTTTATAAGATATTTTTCTTATAATTTTAATAACTATATTATTACTTCTATATATGAATCTTGTAATAGGATTGCTTAATTCTTGATTTTGAAATAAATTAACATTTATATTTTTATTTTTTAAATAAATATTGTTTGAAAAAGCATTTGTTCCATATGTATATGATAAAAACCCTATTTTCATATTATTAATATCTTTGATAAAAAATTCTTGATTTTTATCTGATATTCCAGTGTTATCTAGTTCTATGTTATTTAAACAGTTTAAAGTCTTGATGATTCCTTTTTCACCATTATCCAAACAGTGATTATTTGCAGTGCTTACTAATGTGAATCCTGCTTTTTTGACTGCTTCAGCAAACTCTATTGGACTTGTAAATTGATATTCTCCTTTTATATAATCTTTTTTATTAGCACTTATTGGAGTTTCAAGATTACCAATTATATAATCAGATTTTTCTAAAAATGGTTTTATTTTGGAAAATATATCATCAAATAAATACTTATTATTTATTAAATAATTTTCTAGAATTGGCTTATCTAACATAATATCGCCACTAAATGTTAACTTTATTGTTGACATAATCTTATCTTCCTTTAATAATTTGGTTAAGTTTTCTTATTACTTTTTCATAAAAAAATACATAATTTGGTTTTTTTGGAACAATTTTTAAATTTCTAAAAGGTATTAAATATTTAGGTGTTTCTTCCAAAGTATAATTCTCTTTTAACTTTTGTTGAATACAAGGATATAAGACACCATATTTTGCATATTTAATGATATTTTTGTCAATATTTTCGATATCTTCTAATTTTTTATTAAAGCCAAAATTTTCTGGATTCTTTTTTTCTGCTATTATTGCTAACATTGTTCTAGTACATTTTTCACACATACAACAATTTTCACCAGCAGTTGACTCCCAACAAACTCTTATATTTATTTTCTTATTTTTATTTTCTTCTAAAAAGTTACAAATATTTCGTATTTTGTCTTGTCGGCTAAATTCATATCCGTCATGAATGCAATCACAATTTGCAAAATGAACATGATTATCGATAGTTGGATCTGATGCACATGTATATTTTCCTTTATCCTCTGGGACGTAAGAAGAAGCGATATATATATTCTTTAATTTTAAAGTATAGGCAATAGGCGCTGCTTGGCCTAATAGACCAATTCCGTGCTGAAATGAATGCCACCACTCATCACGAACAATTTTATAAACATGGCGTGAAAGGTTGTCATAATTTAAAAATTCTCGAAAATTACATTTTATAAACGAGTTAATTAAGCCAAATGAAGTTGCTGTATCAACACAATGTTTTTTTACTTTATTCCAAGCTTTTTCGTTATCGAGTTTTACATCAGAACCCCAAACTGTTATTAATACGGGCTTTTCATCCATATGTTGAAACAAGGTATTAAAAGCATCTACTCCACCAGAAAATAATGTTCCTGCGCCTTTTGTTTTTTGTTTATTTTTAATAATTTTACCTACTTTGAAATTTCCTTTCATAGGTAGCGCTGGAAACATATCTTGATAACCTTTCTTTATTTTTTCAATATTATTATAAAAATCTTCATCAATTTCATCCACTTCTATTTGTAAATCATAAACCCAAGCCATTGGTAAAATATTGCAAATAAACGGAATATAGAGAATACTCTTGGGAACGCTCTTTATATCAATGTCATATTCAGCAAAAAATAATTTATCACTTCTTAAATATTTTTGCCATTCACCTTCTAAAGTATAATTAAATTTAATCTTATTTTTTTCAACTGTTACACTGTCTATTTTTAAATTATTCATTTATTAACCTCTTTTCAATTTTTTTAAAACATTTTCTTTTAAATAAGTATAGGCTTCGCTTTTTTTATATATTAAATAATAAATAATGGTAGGTATGCTTACACATAAAGTACATTTAATAATAAACTTTATATATATGTTTGAAATTGGCATAATATTACCTATCATATATATTGCTAAACAAATAAATCCTCCGAGTATTGCTCTTTTAATATAGTTGATATAATATGATGAAACGGAAGATTTAAAATGCTCATTAAAGATTATCTTTGGTTCTTTCCACCATGAGTATATCATTCTAGATAGAACTGTAGCGCTCAATATACCAATTAATCCGAATTTTTTGCCTAAGATTATTGATAAAACTAAATTTAGAACAGCTGTAGTTAATGTTATGTATTTTGTGCGATCAAAAATACCAGTTGTTTCTCTAAATGCCCACAATGTTTGTCTAATGTTTGATGTATAAAAGTTTAAAGTTATACATATTAATACTCCTAATGACAGAACATAATCTGCACCAAAACAAATTTCAATAAAATCTGGTATTAATATAATAAAACATATCGTACAAAATGATACTATCCAAAAATTATAAACTTCAAGAATGTTAAAAATTTTAATTTGAGAATTCTTTTCCTCTGTTACTATATAATTACCAACACTGGCTTTAATTGAAGAAAATATCATCGTTAAAAATGTTTCAATTGAAATTATAATTGTAGCATAATTAGAATAATATCCAACTGTAATAGTTCCTACGATAACCGATATTAAGATATTATCGGTATTGCTTAATATAACTCCGCCTATTTTATATAAGAATAAAGATTTTATATTTTTAAAAATATTTGCTTTTTCTTTTTTATTTAAACTACTATTATTTTTTTCTTTTAGATAAGGGTAGATCTTTTCTGTTTTCTTTACTTTTACAATATTACAGAATAAAGTACATACTACATTGCTTAATAAGTATAAAATAAAACTTTTTGTTAAAATTAACATAAGTATTTGCAAAACAAATAATACAAATTGAAAGATAGTATCATATTTATTTAAAATATACATTTTTTGATCCGCTGATACTAGTGTAGTTTTATAAACAAAAAGATATGATATTACAGTATTGCTTAAAAGTAAAATATAATATATATAAATATTAGGCATATTAGAAGGCAAATTAACTAAATATTGTAAAAAAGGAATAAATAGAATACCAATTATAGCTATAGCTAATGCGATTATATTATAAACTCTTTTAAAATAATTTATATACTTTTGAATTTTTACAGTATCATTTTTAGCTAAAGGTTCATATAACGCATACATTAAAGCTGTAGTCATTCCTAAATCTGCTAACGATAATATTCCTAAAATGTTACTAAAAAGACCATTTACACCTAAATAAGATGCTCCTAATATTTTTACAAATATTATTCGGCTTATGAATACTAAAAATATTTTAACAAACTGGAAGATAAAAGCAAATAATATGTTTCGGCCAGTATTTTTGACTCTTTCACTAGTCATTTACTTTTCCTCCTCTAATTTATTAACTAAGATTTCTTTTAACTTTTTAAACTCTTTTTTTACATTTTCACGATTATCTATAGGATTAATATTTAATAATTCTTCTATATCTTTTATTAAGTTTTTTTCTTGAGAAAGTTTAATATAATTTATATTTTTTATCCAATTATAAACGCCTTTTATTTTATAACTATTATTTTCCAAAACAACACATGGAGTTTTGGCTATTAACGAAAATACCATACCATGGAGACGATCTGTAACTACTAATTTACTATTTGATATCTCATTTAATTTTTTTAATAAGAATTGCTTTCTGCTATGTTGTTTTACACGATTTGGAATGACAGTATCAGTATACACAATATTCATATTTTTTTCTTTTATGTAGTTTTCTGCTTCCTGTAAATTATAATTTATTTTTTCTTTATCTTTTCTAATACAAAATAGGACTTTATTGTCAGTATCCTTTTTTAAGTCAAAGTTTAAATATAATACCATATCAGGTGTTAATATTGTATTACATTCTGGAAAGTTTTCTTTCATAAAATCGTAGGAGTATTTTTCTCTACATAAAATTAATAGATTTTTATGGGCAGAGTATATTTTTTGTGATTCTTCTAAGGTCTTTCTCCCTTTTTCATCGTTAGAGAAAAAGATAGTTTGGGGCATTACAATAATCTTGTTATTAGGAAAAGATTTTATGGTAATCCTAAACATTTTTTCTTCTTCTTCCCAAATTGTTCCTAAAAACCCTCCACCATGAACAAATATAGGACTTGTTTTTACTATTTTCTTTAATAAATCTATACATTTGCTGATCTTATATGATTCTACTTCAATTATTTTATATGCTTTGAAATTATCTTTAAAAAATTGTCTTTCAGCATAAATTATAGCTTGATCTCCTAAATTACCGTGTTCTGGCGCTCCAAAGATATATATTTTTTTTCGAAAACTTAAACTTTGCAATTTTATTTTCATTATAAAAATTATTATGCTTAATTCACTTTTGATGTTTTTTCTATTTTTACTTTTGTTATGGTCAAATAATATATTAGTTTTTAGTACTAAAAATAAGAAGAATATCATTACTAATATATATATTGCGATTGCTTGCTTATTGTCACCTAGAACAAATAAAATAGATATTGCAGAAAACACTGCATTTATAAAATAAATGATTAAAACTGTTTTAGTTGGTGATGATGTCATTTTAAGTAGTTGGTGATGGAAATGTTCCTTATCTGGTGTACCAATTGATTCCTTTTTTAAAACTCTTCTTATAATGGCTAGAACAGTATCAAATATAGGAATAAATAAAATAATTATTGGAATAATGACTGATGTTATAGTAGCAACTTTATAACCAAGTAAAGCTATTACTGATATCATAAAACCTAGGAACATACTACCAGTGTCACCCATAAATATTTTTGCTGGTGGGAAATTATGGAATAAAAATCCAAGAGTACTACCTAGCATAATTAAAGATAAAATAATATCTAAACCACCTAATTCATTTAAAACAAAACCTAATATAGCAATAGTTAAAAAGTAAATTGAACTAATTCCAGATGCTAAACCGTCTAAACCATCTATTAAATTAATGGCATTTATTATTGCAACTATAAAGAAAATTGATAATATCATATTAATCCAATTGGGAAATGCTAAAGTGAAACCTAAAATAGTTATATTTGTAAAAAATAATTTTCCATAAACTACTACTATGGTCGCAGCAACTGTTTGGCAAAAAAACTTATATCTAGCTGGTACTGAATTAATGTCATCTACAATACCAGTTAAAATAATAATAAACCCACCTATTAATACGCTAATCATTTGAGTAGATATTGTACCATAAAACATATATCCAATAAGAAATGCTAAAAAGATTGCTAAACCACCTAAACGGGGAATAGGTTTTTGATGAACTTTTCTTTTATTTGGTATATCCATGGCATTTATTTGAACAGCAACTTTCTTTACTAAAAAAACTAAAATCATACTAGCTACGAAAGTTACAAGTATAATATTCCAGATATTAAAACCATTTACTTCTAGTTTCATATAATATCACCTTATTTTTAATTATATCAATAAATATGAGTTAATTAAAGTCTTTTTGGCATATAAAAAGACATTTATTTAGGAAAATGTCTAATTTATTTAAAATAATTTATAAAACCGTAGGGAAGTTTTGCTAGTGGCATAATAGCTAAAATAATAAAAATATTTTTTATGTCATCATCAGAAGGCTTGATAAGTTCATTTTCTTCAATAAATTTGTATATTTCTGATAAATTTTCTTCTTTTCGGCCATAAAGTTCACTAGCAATAATAATTAAGAGAAATGAAAATATAAATAGTACTAAACCAAAATGGATTATGCCAGTATTTTTTAGAAAAGATCCAATTATTAGCATTACATAAGAAAACAATACACAAAAAGAAGCATAATTATTAAAAGCTTTAGTTTTTTGCTCTTTATTTTCAGTTTCTAATGCTAAATGTGCACTAACAAAAGCTGAATATAAATCAGTACCATCAAAAACTTCAGGTGAAAGTTTGATAACATTACGATTTTCTTTATAGTGATCTAAAAATTTACCTTTTCTTTTAATAATATGGGGCTCTGTATGGCAATATTCTTGGGATATTATTTGAGCTATTTCAAAGCCAGACTTTAAAGATTCATTAGGTATATTTTTATATTTTTTGTATAATTTGTATACACCAAAATTAGCTACTAAGATTATAAATAAAACTATTAAAAAGACTAATTCAATTAGAAAATTCATTATTCTACCTCATAAGTTGTGCCTTCACGAGTATCTTTTAGAATAATACCTTGGCTTAATAATTCATCACGTATGGCATCAGATGTTGTAAAATCTTTGTTCTTTTTAGCTTCATTTCTTTTAGCAATCATTTCTTCTATATAATTTTTATCAATATTTTTTTCTTCTATTTTAGTTAAATCTAAAGATAATACTTTGTCAAAATATTCAATGATAGCTTTTTTAGTAAAGTCATTTGTTTCACTTTTTAAAACTTCATACATTAAAGTTAGAGCATTAGCAGTATTTAGGTCGTCGCTTAAATATTCTTTGAATTCATTTGTATATTTGACGAATAAATTATTATCTATTTCGCCATCATTTTGTAGATTTAAAACTTGTCTTTTAAGTTTTTTATAAGCATTTTCAGCTCCACTTAATGATTCCAAGCTAAAAGTAAGTTGTTTGCGATAATGGCTTTGTAAAACCATAAAACGGTAACTTAAAGGATTAAATCCTTCTTCTTCTAGAAATGACACAGTTAAAACATGGCCTTTAGATTTACTCATTTTTCCTGTAGCATCATTTAAATGTTCTCCATGCACCCAATAATTACACCATTTGTGACCAATAAAAGCTTCAGATTGAGCTATTTCATTAGTGTGATGAGGGAATATATTATCTACACCGCCACAGTGAATGTCTAAATGCTCTCCAAGATTTTTTAAAGATATACCAGTACATTCGATATGCCAACCAGGATATCCTGTACCAAAGGGACTTTCCCATTTAAGGTCTTGATCTTCAAATTTAGATTTAGTAAACCATAAAACAAAGTCTGTTTTATTTTTTTTGTTATTGTCTTCTTCAACTGAATCACGTACTCCACTGATAAGTTCCTCACCAATGTGATTAGACAAACGATAATAATTATCTAATTTAGAGGTATCAAAGTAAATATTTCCGCCAGCGCTATAAGCATAACCAGTTTCTAATAACTTTGTAATTATTTTAATATATTCATCAATATTTTCAGTAGCAGGACTTACTATCTCTGGTTTTTTGATATTTAGCTTTTCAGTATCTTTAAAGAAAGCTTCTGTGTAGAAACGCGCAATATCTAATACTGTCTTTTGTTCTTTTTTAGCACTTTTAACCATTTTATCTTCGCCAGTATCAGCATCACTACTTAAATGGCCAACATCTGTGATATTCATAACACGTGTTACTTTATACCCTAATATTCTTAAAGTTTTTTCAAGAATGTCTTCCATTATATATGTTCTTAAATTACCAATGTGAGCATAACTATAAACAGTCGGGCCACATGTATACATTTTTACTTCTCCTGGTATCCATGGAACAAACTCTTCAATAGTTCTTGTCTCTGTATTGTATAATTTCATAAAATCACTCTTTCTTGTTATTATTATATTATAAATATGAAACAAATAAAAGAAAAAACAGCTACAAGCTGTTTATTTTAAGAATAGTACTAAAGAGATAATAAAGAAAGCAATTCCTAGAACAAGAGTAAATCTACTAATAAATAACTCAAATCCTCTTTCTTTCATATTTTGAAATAATGTTTCATTACCACCTGAAATTATTTGACTGCCATCGCTAGCTTTTGCTCCTTGAAGTAAAACAACAGCGATTATTAAGACAGATACTATTAATAAAATTGTTTCTAACATTTTTAATCATTCCTTTTTCTTGCAAAAGTATTATAACATAAAAATACTTTTTCTACAATAGATGTTTTATTTACTATATTTTATTATATTTATTTTTTTATGTAGTTATGATATAGTATTGCTATAGTTGGGTATAAAATAGTTTGTTTTTTCATTTTGGAAGAAATAATTATTAAAAAATTTGAAACAAAAAAGTAGTAAAAGAGAGATAAAAATGAATGGAGTAAAAGAAAAGAATAAAGTTGATAGAGAGGTAAAATACTTTTATCAAAATTATAAAGTTTATAGTTATTGTAAACAAGAAATGTTAGATTATGAAAATGTGTTAAGTTCAATAAGATATTATCGAAAAAAATACGAAGATATGGAATTAAACAAAATAATTAATTTAGTTATTAAAAAACATTTAAATATTAAAAATAAAAAAAGAATTATTAATTTTATAAAATGGATGGAAAAAACTAATACATATAGATTTGCGGAAATTTCAGAAGTTTTAAATGTAGAATTTGCTTCATTAAATAAATTATACAAAAAAGGTTTTTCAAAAAAAGAAGCTTTTAATATAGTGTGGTTTTTAAAAGATAAAGTAAACAAAAAAGGTAAACTAGCAATTAGTAATAATCAAGTTAAAAAATTTATTAATTTATATCAAAATAAAAATTATGATGAAAATACTGATTTTATTTATCTTTTTGTTTTATATAGGAATGGTGTGAATGAAGTATTAAATTACATTCCTCAAAAAAGATTAAAAACTATTAAAAAAATTATTTATCGCGAGACTACTAAATTTAGTAATGATATTCGCAATCAAGTTAAAAATGATGTGGATGATTTAGTGCAAGACATTTATTTGAGAGAATGCTCTTTCCTTTATAAAAATATTTGTTTTAATGGTTTAAATTCTATTTTTAAGATATTTAGAGATTTATGCTAGATATTATGTTATTAATGACGTAAATAAAAAGTTAAGAGAAAATTGTGTTAGTTTAGATGCTGAAGATAATACTGGTAGGTGTGGTTATGACTATTTAACTAAATATAATAATTGGTATTAATATAACTTTATCAATTTATGTGTTTATTTAAAATTTTGGCCAGGGATTTGGCTTTTTTAATATATCATTTAAGTCTCGAATGGTAAAACTATCGGGTTTTACTTTATCTAAATCACTCCAAGCTATAGGAAGTGATATGGTAGCTTTTTTTCTTAAACGTAATGAATAAGGAGCGACACTTGTAGCACCAAACGAATTTCGTAAATAGTCAATGAATATTTTACCTTTACGTGATGCTTTTTTTATGTTACTTGTATATTTATTAGGCCATTTAGCTTCCATTAATTTAGCAATATTCATAGCTATGTCTTTATATTCTTTTAAAGTGATGTTAGCAATTGGAACTACTATATGATATCCTTTGCCACCACTTGTTTTTAGATAAGAATCTAGGTTTAATTCATCTAATATGCTTTTTAAATCTCTTACACCTTCACGAACTTTTTTTAATTTCACACTTTCGTCGGGGTCTAAATCAAAAACTAAAATATCGGGATGTTTTAGCCGTGGCACTTTGCTACCCCAGATGTGAAATTCATAACTATTCATTTGAACTTCGTTTATTAATCCTTCAATATTTTTAATGTAGTAGTAATCATCTTTTTCGTTAGCAAAGTCTTTTATTTTAACTTTACCAAGGCCATTATTATTTTCTAAATGTTTTTTAAAAAATTTGGTTCCACTAGTTCCTGATGGCGCTCTAATTACACTGATTGGTCTATTTTCTAAATATGGTAACATGTGTTTTGCAACAGCTTGATAATATAAAACTATATCTAGTTTTGTTACTTTAGGATTTTTGTAAATAATTTTATTAGGATTAGTTATGGTTATGCCTTCAATTATCATTTCATCATTTTCTTTTTTAAGAATTTTAATATTACGGGATATTTCAGTCATAGTTCTTCCAGTTTTAATACTAGTATCAAAATCATTTATATTATCAAAAGTTTTTAAATTATCTCGATCTTTTATTAATAGCCAATTATTATCAGATAGGTTTGCTAGTGTCCACTCTCCTATTAATCTTTTTCCTTTTAAAATAAATTTGACAGGTCCTTTTTTAAAATCAACCTTCATATTTTTATGAGGTTCCCAGTAGCCATAATCCCATAACATTACTGTACCTCCACCATATTCGCCTTTAGGTATAGTACCTTCAAAATTACGATAACTTAAAGGATGGTCTTCAACATGAACAGCTAAACGTTTATCTTTAGGGTTATAGCTAGGTCCTTTGGGAATAGCAAAACTAACTAATACTCCATTATACTCTAAACGAAAGTCATAGTGATCACGACGAGCAGCATGATGTTGGACACAAAAACGTAATTTTTTAGAATTTTTAGAAACTTGGCCTTTAGGTTCACTAGTTTTAGTAAAGTCTCTTTTTGATTTGTATTTGCTTAATTTATCCATATAAAAAACCTCTTATTTTTAGTTTGAGGTTTTAAACTTTTTTTATACTTGAATACTCACTTACTAATGATGCTGGATATATACGAAATAGACCAATTTTATCAATTACTAGTTTAAATGGCTGGAAATTTCTTTCTATTTCTTTTTTTAGATTCATTATTTCTTCATAATCTTTACTTATATGAATAGTAATATGAAATATAAAATTATCAGGATTGTACTTATTTGTGGGTAGTATTTCATAAATCTTTTTATGAAGCAATGTTAGCTCTTTATTAGGTATAATGTTAAAAACCAAAACATAACTATTTTCTTTACCAGGCAAAACTTCTAATTTATTAATGCTGATGACAAATTCATTAAATTTGATATTTTTTAAACTTTCCTTGGCAAGATTTTCTTTAGTGATGTCTCCAGCTGATAAAGTAAAATGCCAAGGTAAGGTATCAACATCTTTTCTATTAATTATATTTTTACCAAAAGGTACTTTACATAGAGAAATATTTATAGAACTTAAAACATTATTAATTTTTTTTAAATCTTTAACATTAAATAATGAGATTATGGTTATTCTTTCATTCATTTTTTTGTTCCTTTTTTATCAAGCTAAAGTAAATATTACTACCAATAAAGAAAACAGCTATCAGAGATATAATTATATAATTTTCTTTTTTAATAAATGGTCTTTTTACTTTTTCAAAAACACGGATAAATAAATTTCCAGTATATAATTTGTTATTAAAATAGGTTTCACTATTAGGATTTAAATCAAAATCGGGACCTAAAACTTCTGGACTAAATTCAGGGTCATTTTTTACTTTATCTTGAAACTTATAAGTATTTAATTTAATATGGTTATTTTTAGTCGCTTCATTAGAATAAAATAATACATAGAATTCTTCTTCTTTTGTGACATTTACAGTCGGAACATATAAAGTTATTTTACGCATAATATGTTCATTTTGAGGGTCAAAGCCATAAGTACTTTTATAAATAAGTTCATTATTAGATTTATATATTTCATAGGTATATTCTATACTTTCAGTTATATTATCAGTTAATACTCTTAATTGAATTCGGTTAAATGGTTTTGATACTCTAAATACTTCTTTTAAAGTTTTGTGATATAGAGGCTCAAAAGTTCTTGAAGAATATTTTTGTAAATTACGTTCTAATTCAAATACTTGTTTATCGTTAGCTACATATTTAGTGCCAATTATAAGACCTGCTATTAGAGCAATAATCATTATTATGCCAATGATTTTTTTGCCTTTTTTAATATTATAGGTTTTATTTTTTAAAGTAAAAATATTGGGATTAAAGTTATTTACAAATATATCAATTCCTGCATATGTACCAATTATTATAAGAGGTAGAAAAGAAAAACTATAACGACTTAATGCTTCCCATAATAAATAGAAGAGAATACCACCAAATACACTTATAATAATAGGCGCTATTTTACTATCTTGAAAAGTATTTTTCTTTTTAAGTTGATTAGCTATACTTATCAAAAATAATGTATAAATTGCAAATTTTAACATTTGAGTATAGTATCTTAAAATACCACACATTGGACCACTAATATAGTTTCTTACTTCAGACATAGATTTTGTTAGAGCATATTTTCTTTGAATATCATGGTCTCCTTCTGACCAAACTTTACGTAGCTTATTATAATAAAATTTGGGATTTAATTTAGGTATGCGCTCTTTAATAACTTTTTTTATGTCATTATTTTTATCTTGACTATTTATAGAATAATTAATAGCAGCGTCATCATATCCTCCATTAGTTTCCGGATTAGTTCCCATCATTACCCAATGTAGAGGTGGTACTTTAACTGATTCATCTATTTCAATATTAAAGAATGGATATATAACTTTAGAATAAGTAAATAAGATTAAAATAATTCCTATAAAAATAAATAAAAGCTTTTTTAAAATTAATTTTAATTTAGTATTTCTTAATAAACAAATAATATAAGCAATAAGAATAATAATAGTTGTTACACGGAGTTTAAAGCCTATTCCAAAAAGGATACCAGCAAGCAAATAGTAAATATAACTTTTTTTATTTTCTTTGGTATCACCTGCCAGTAATAAATAAAAACCAATTATTCCAAAAGGTAAAGCCATGATATCCGTATAATAATATGGAATATATAAGTAAAAGTCAGGGTATAACATTGTAATAAACATAACAATTAGAGCTAAATTACTATTAGATAATTTCTTAACAATTTTATATATAAATAAGAACATTAGAGAAGTCATTATAGCATTATAAATGATTACAAAGGCATTTAGATTAGTTATGTTAAAGAAAGTTCCTACTGCTTTAATTCCATATATAAATATAGTTATGGGAATTTGTGTAGGATAAATTGAGAAATATATTTCCTGACCAAAATGATGGTTATTTTTTAGGAGTAAATCACTTTTTGCGATTATATGAGATAAATCATACGCTGGAATTATTTCATTATTAAGACCCCATAATAGCATGATAACTAAACTTGTAAGAAACATACCTAATGCAATTTTGTCATGATATTTGGGATTTATTTTCTTTATTAATTGATAAACATTATAGATAATTAGCAAAATAATAAACCCACCAAAAAAAATAGCAATAGGATTATAAAATCTTTCATAAACATGAAAACAACTAGAAAAAGTTATAATTCCCCATATAAATAACATGACTATAATTAAGATTTTGTATAATTTATTAAATATCTCTTTCATAACTATATCCTCAAATATATTCTACCCCATATATAGCAAAAAAAAAAGAATAATTCTTTTATTTCAATATTTTTTAGATATTTTTTAACATATTTTGTTCTCCAACATTATTTATTTAATACCCAGTGCTGTTTGGGGAGAACTTGCCAAACTTGCAATAATTCCATCTATTATGGCTTGCTCATCATAATTTAAACTTTTCTTTTCTTCTTCTAACAATTCTATTTGGGAGTAAATAGTGCTTATTTTAAATAACTCTGAAGTGTAACTTCTATCAGATAAACTACATATTATTTCTTCAAATCTAGCTAACAACTTTTCTAAATCTTCTAGAGTTTTAGGTATGTCTACTCCAGTTAATTTAATATTATTAATTTCTGTCCTTACGCCCTTTCTACTAATAAGGGATAAAAATACCATAGTACAAGGCTCGCCATTTAATGAACCAATAGCAAAATATTCTATCCTATAAGTACCATTAACCTTGTTTCTACTCTGTTTATATGTATTTATATCAAAAATTCCTTCTATTGGCATATTATCGTTACTCAAAGTAATTGCAATGAATATAGAAGATTTATCAGCAAAATAAGTTCTATTAACTATCTTTTTATAACCACCTGTATGGAATTTTTTTAGTGAAGTAAATTGATAGCTATTAGAAGCATCAGAAACTATTTCAACAATATCATATAATTCTTGTCTTTTAACTATTAAACTTTTAGTAGTCATAATAAACACTCCTTGCGCCGTATTTTAACATAGATAAGTAGTTTAGTAAAGTTCATTAAATATATTTATAGTAATTATATTTTTCGTAACTACTAGTTATATTGATGTTTATTCACTTTCATTACTACCACTATCGCATCATCTAATGTTTTTTCTATTTTATTATTTATAATATTTAAAGTATTTACTGAATATAATTCATCTTTTACTTCACTAAATTTGTGAACTTCAATTACTTCAAATCCGATATTTCCATAAAATTTTTTTACATGTTCCAGATTTTCAAATCTATCATTTAAGTTATTACGTGATGTTATATTAGCTACTTTTGAATTAAAATCCGTTAATGCTTCATTTTGAGAACTGATAAATTTTTTAGGCGTTAAATCAGAAGTTATCCAAATACCATTATGAACTGATAATAATTTATGAATATTTTCTCCAACGATTTTCTTTTCAGCAAAGGTCAAATATCTTAATAACCCCTCGTTTATTACTGCGACTGGTTGATTTTTTTCTAAATAAGAACTACATTTATCAAAATCATTACTTTTTAAAGCATTTCCAGAAATTAATTTTAAATTAGCAGGAAATTCATTAGTAATGTTTTTAATAATTCTTTCTTTATTTTTTGAAACCTCTTTCAAATCTAATTCAATATATTTATAACCATTTTTTGAATAAATCAAACCACGAGATGAATAACCGGCGGCTAGTTCTAAAACTTGTTTTATTTTATATTTGTCTAAAAGCTTGTTAATGAGTTTATATCTAGCTTCTATTTCTGGAGCTAAATCTTTATATAATGCTACATTAGAGCTACAATTTTTTTCTAGCCAACTATATATTTCTTTTTCATATGGAATATCAGTAAAAGTTCTTGGATATGATGTTACAATTGCAGTTGGTGAAATATCCTCAAAATTTTTGTTATTAATCTTATTCATATAATTCTCCTATTTTATATATTATCATTAATTAATAGTTCAAAATATTTTAAAATTTCTTCTTTAGTATATTTTTTACTAACTATCCATTCAGTACAAATACTTATTACAGCACCTAAATAAAATCTTGAGATTATATCTATAGGAACTAAAGTTGCTTGATGGTCGTTATTAATTTTTATTTGTTTAATAATGTCTTTATCAATAACATCATATAATATATCCATTGTAATACTATTTTTATTATTTATCATAATGGAAGCAAAAGTATCTCTTTTTAATTCAATATGGTTAAGTAATAGTTTTATCATTTCTAAATAATATTCTTTAGAATTAGTTATATTAGTATTTTTTTCTAATTCTTTAGATATTAAATCTTTCATATTATTTATATATTCTTCGAGTAGTTCATATTTATCATTGTAATGAGCATAAAAAGTAGAACGATTAATCATCGCAAGAGTACATATATCAGATACTTTTATTTCTTCAAAAGAATGATTTTTCATAAGATTTTCAAATGTTTCATAAATATTTTTTTTGGTTTTTATTATTCTTAAATCTATTTTATTTTCCATATGCTTCACCTTACCTACATTATAATTAATATTATACTTTTTGTAAAGATATCATACATAAAGTTGGATATTTATTAGTACATATTGCTACAAGTGTTGGATATTAAACAAATATTGAGATATGTTGATGGATATTTTTTAGGAAAGGAATAAAATGGTTGATGACGGAGGTTAAAAAGTGAAAAAATTTGAAGATTTTATAGTAAAGAATAGAGTTACTATTCTAATACTAACATTAATTTTAATGATACCAGCCTTTATTGGAATACAGGCGACGAAAATAAATTATGATATATTAGTTTATTTACCTGAAGATATTGAAACAATTAAAGGTCAAGGTATTTTAACAGATGAATTTAATATGGGAGCGTTCGCTGTATCAATGCTTAATGATTTGAGCCCCAATGAAATTTTAAATTTAGAAAGTGAAATCAAAAAAATAGATGGTGTTGAAAAAGTAGTCAGTACTTATGATGCGATTGGAACAATGATTCCAATTGAAGTTCTGCCAAATGATTTACAAGATAAAATTCATAAAGATGTTACTGATTTAATGCTTATCACATTTAGAGATGGCACTAGTTCAATAGAAACTTTAAATGCCGTTCAGAAAATCAAAGAAATAGCAGGTTATAATGCTAAAGTAAGTGGGATGAGTTCAATGGTACTTGATACGATGAACCTATCTGAAAAAGAAATATTTATATATATTGTGATTGCTGTTATATTATGTATTTTAGTTTTAGAGTTATCACTGGACTCTTATATTGTACCATTCCTATTACTTATTAATATTGGAATTGCAATATTATTTAATTTAGGAACAAATATTATATTTGGAGAAATATCTTATATAACAAAAGCGCTAGTCGCAGTATTACAATTGGGGGTTACAACTGACTTCTCGATCTTCTTATATCATGCATATCAAAATGCTAAAAAGAAGGAAGAGGATAAAAAGAAAGCAATGAGTATTGCTATTCATGAGACTTTTACGTCAGTTGTGGGAAGTAGTCTTACTACTATTGCAGGTTTTTTAGTACTTATTACAATGAAATTAACTTTAGGTTCAGATTTAGGACTTGTAATGGCTAAAGGTGTTTTTTTAGGAGTTGTATGTGTACTTACAGTATTTCCTAGTTTATTACTAGTAAGTGATAAATTAATTGATAAGTTTAAACATAAATCAATATTACCTAATTTTACAAAGCTAAATAACTTTATTGTAAGACACTATAAAAAAGTATTTGCTATTTTCTTAATTTTATTAATACCAGCTTATTTAGCTAATAATAAAGTTTCGGTATATTATAAATTAGATGAAAGTTTACCAAAAGATTTGGACTCAATTGTAGCAAATAACGAACTTAAAGAAAAATTTAATATTGTTTCACCAGAAATAATATTAGTTGATAAAAATATTAAAACTTCGGAATTAAGAAATATGCTTGATGAAATTGAGAACGTTGAAGGTATAGATTTTGCTTTATCATTTAATAAATTAGAGAGTATGGGAATTTCAAGAGAATTATTAAGTGAAGATATTATAAAAATATTTGAAAGTGAAAATTATCAGATGGTTCTTATTAATTCTAGCTTTGAAATTGCTAGTGATGAATTAAATAATCAAGTTGATGTTATCAATAATATAATTGATAAATATGATGATAAAGCAATACTTGCTGGTGAAGGACCACTTATGAAAGATTTAGTTACAATAAGTGATACTGATTTTAAAAATGTTAATGTATCATCAATTGTTTGTATTTTAATGATAATGCTTTTTGTATTAAGGTCTGTAAGTTTACCAATTCTACTTATTTTAGTAATTGAATTTGCAATATTTATAAATATGAGTATTCCTTATTTCGGTGGAATTGAGCTTCCATTTGTGGCACCAATAGTTCTTGGTACAATCCAACTTGGAGCAACAATTGATTATGCTATACTTGTATCCACGACTTATCTAAAACATAGAAAAAATAATTTACTGCCAGAGGAAGCTATAAAAGAAACTTTAAATACTTCTGTAGGTTCTATAATTGTTAGTGGTATGTGCTTCTTTGGGGCAACGTTTGGTGTTGGAATTTATTCGGATCTCGAGATGATTAGTTCACTATGTACATTAATTTCTAGAGGAGCTATCATTAGTATGGTAGTAGTTATATTTATACTTCCTGCAATATTACTTATATTTGATAAATTAATTATTAAAACAACAAGCGGTTTTAAAAGAAAGGATGATAAGAAAATGAAAAATAATATTAAAAAAGTAGCAGCGATTGGAGCTATTTTGTTAGGTGCTCTTTATGCTAATCCTGTTTATGCTTTAACAAAAGATGAAACTGTATATGCCAAACTAAATAGTGATGGAACTGTTAAAAATATAATTGTTAATGAACATTTAAATAATTTAAATAATAAAGAAATTTTAGAAGATGAATCTAACTTACTTGATATCATAAATATTAATGGTAAAGAAGAGTATAAAATAAATGGTAATAAAATTACTTGGTATACTACTGGTAATGATATATATTATCAAGGTAAAACAAATAAAGAGCTTCCAGTAAACTTAAGTGTTAAATACTATTTAGATGATGAAGAAAAAACTTTAGATGAATTACTTGGTAAAAGTGGTAAAATTAAACTTGAAATTAAATATACAAATAGTAATAAACATGTTGTTAAAGTAAATGGTAAAAGTGAAACTTTATATACACCTTTTATGGTAACTACTGGTTTAATTATAAAAGGAAGTGAATCACAAAATGTAGTTGTTAGTAATGGTAAAGTCATTAACAATGGTAAAGATAATATGGTTGTAGGAATTTCCACTCCTGGTTTATATGAAAGCTTAAAACTTAATGATCTTAAGGGTATGGATAAAGTAGTTATTGAATATACTACAAGTAAATTTGAGTTACCAAATATTTATTCCATAATAACTCCTAAAGTTATTAGTAGAGATGATTTAAAAATATTTGATAAAATGGATGATTTATATAAAAACGTTGATATTTTAAAAGAATCAATTGATGAAATTGAAGCTGGTTCTAAAGCTTTACTTGATGGTGCTTATAATTTAAATGAAAATGCTAAAGTACTGGCTAGTAAAATTACATTATTAAATGATGGCGCTAAAAGTTTAAAGAATGGTTCTGTAGAACTTGATAATGGCATTAGTTATTTACTTAAAACTATTACAGAAGCTAAAAAAGAATTAAATAAATTAAATAGTAGTGAGGCTGCAAATGCTTTAAATAGTGCAACAATGCAAGCTTTAGCCTTAACACAAGGCACTCCAATTGGTGACTTAATAAATGAAAACGTTAATTCTTTAACAATGATGAAAAATACTTGGACAACACTTACAACTACAATTACTAAAAATAAAGAAATGATTAAAACATTATCTAGTACAGAAGAATTAAAAGAACAAAATAAAAACATTATAGCTTTATTAGAACAATATAATACACTGCTTGGTGCGACATTACCATCTACTCTTAATAGTATGTTAACGGAACTTGAGACAGGCGTTAAATCATTAAAATCAGGAAGTACACAAATAGTTAATGGTACTACTACTTTATATAATGGTGTAGATGCCTTAGTTAAGAATATTCCCGCTTTAGCAAATGGTGTAAATAAATTATATTTAGGAAGTAAATCTTTAAATGAAGGCATTTCAAAATATAATAAAGATGGAATTACTAATATAAGTAATTTAGTTAATATTAATGTCAAAAGTGCCCAAAATAGAATTGAAGCTTTAGTAAAATTAGGTGAAAATTATCAAACATTTACAATGAATAATAAAGCTAATCAAGGAGAAACTAAATTTGTCTTAACTATATCTGGAGTTAAATATGAAGAGAAAGAAGAAATTCAACAAGAGATAGTTAAAGATACAAGTTTATGGACTAAAATTAAAAATTTATTTAAATAAAAAATTAGCAAATACTTAATTTCGAGTATTTGCTTTTTATAACTATTAAAATTTAGTTTAAGTTTAAGCTCTAGATGTTTCATCTTTAAAATTCAATTCATCTAACAATCTAGAACAAAATGCGATAATATCATCTAATTCCTTCAAGTCCTTCTCCTTAATTCTATTCTCTTCTTCATTTTTAGGTACGTAATTTATAATATTTGTTCTATATTCATTGAATTGATCTTTTAATGTTTTTATATCATCAGGTGTTAATAAAGAGCAGATTAAGCTGCTATATCCCATTTTAGCTGCAAAAGAAAAGCCTCGTAGATAAGCATTAAACCAAAAGTCATCATATTCACATATAGTATTATACAATGCTCCTTTATTGCTATTAGATAATTGATCAAGCAATATTGTAGTTTGAAAAGGGCCAACAGATCTTACAAAAATACTTAAATCTTCTTTACTCATTAATTCATATTGATGTAAATCAGGAAATAGCGTCAAAAATTTCTTTTTTACTGATACACCAAAATTATTTTCAAACTCACTTACACTTTGATGTTGTGCTCTTATTGATTCTATATTATTTAAGTTAATCATAGCAAAATTAATTAGTAATTCTCTAGAAAAAAATTCATATCCTTGACTATTATTAATTATAATTGCAAAAAATTCTTCACTTGTCATATTACCATATCTTGCTAAATTTTCTTTAAATACGTCATAGCTTATTATATCTTTTGCATTGCTACTCTGTAATGTAGGCTGCAGACTTAGATTTTCTGGTTCTTTTTGATAAAATAGTTGATTCATAATTTTTCTCCTTTAACAAAATATTTACATTTCAATAGTTTGATTAATTTGTAAAACTTTATAATTTATATTAAATTCTTTAAAATTTTTCTCCATATATTTAGTATCAGTTGGATATGTAGCATTATCCATATGAGTTGGTAATACTAATTTAGCTCCAAGTTCAATTGCGAATAATGATGCTTCATAAGATGTCATTGTAAGTCCATAACCAGTTACAGGAAGAGCAACAATATCGGCTTTATAGTCATTATTAAAACAGATTGTATCACTGGTTATATATAAGCGTTGTTTATTATCATCTATAATATATCCAACATTTTCTAATACTTCTAAACCATTTTTAAGTTTAGGATTATAACCATGAACTGCTTTAACAACTTCAATTTTAATATTATCTAATTCAATAACATCGTTTGTTTTGACAATATTAATATTTATTTCAGGATAAGAAGTTTGGACTTCATTTGTTGAATATATCGGAATATTTAGGTCTTTTAAAACATTTACATTTATATGATCAAAATGTTTATGTGTTATTAGAATTATATTTGCTTTCTTCCAAGAATCTAGAAATCTATCTTCATATTTTAGACTTCCAGGATCAATTAAAATCTTTTTATTATTTGTTTCAATCATTAAACAAGATTGTGGATATTTAGTTATTTTCATTTTGTGCCTCCATATTATTTTCAATATTCTTAATATAGGAATTTATTAATATTTGTGACCAATTTTCGAAATTATCCATATACTGATTAATTTCTTTTTTATTAATCCAAAGGCCATGCAATTTTTCATTTTCTTTGATAGAGCATTCTTTTTCTTTTAATTTTATTATAAAACAAACTCCTGCATGAACTAAACCAACTTCACTTGAATTATCATTAATTATACCATAAAATTCATATGAATATGAACATGGAATATTTACTTCTTCAAATAGTTCTCTTAACATTCCTTCTATAACAATATTATTATTTTTAGTATCACTATTGTTTATATGTCCCCCTATGCCAATAGAATAACAATTTTGAAGTCTCTTCTCGGTTATA
The DNA here is from genome assembly GCA_947646115.1 of uncultured Mycoplasma sp. Taxonomy (GTDB): domain Bacteria; phylum Bacillota_I; class Bacilli_A; order RF39; family UBA660; genus Caccenecus. The sequence continues at coordinate 74,101 of CANSFH010000002.1, read as the reverse complement.
TTAGCTGCTCGTTTAGTCATAAATATTTCATTATCCCATATTATTAGGCAATAAGAAATTATTTGCTTATAATTATAGTTTGTTTCGGCAATACTACGTTCAATAAACTTATAATTTGATGCGATTGATTTTATAAATTTTTTCTCTTCGATACGAATAATATTTTTGGAACTTTCACCAAAAGTTTTATTTAACCATTTAGAATCGACGACCATTACCATTTCATTCATATGATTTTCCTTCTATATTTCTTCTAATAAATTTACAAATTTAGTATATCCTGACTCCGAGTTTAAATGACCGCCATCAGGTATAACAATTTCATTGGTAGCTACTACGCTAGCAAACTCTTTTTCAGCTTCATATTTTACATATGGATCGTTTTTAGTATAAAAGCACACGATATCATTACAATAATTTTTTATTTCACTTAAATTGTCTAAATACATTGATTTATTTACTGTATCATATTCTTCATTGATACCAAAGTAATTGTTAAAACCACATACAAATATTAGTTTTTTAACTTTTATTTTGTTTTCTATTAAGAATTTGCATATAAATACTGGAGCTATAGAATGAGCGAAAATAATAGTATTATCATTTATAATATTAGAAGAAACATAACATTTTAATAATTTAGACCAGTCTTCATATGTTTGAAATCCTACGCCAGTTGGAAAGTCTGGTGTATATACAATTAAGTTTTGTTTTTCAAGTTCACTTCTTAACCAAGGTAGCCAATTAGAAAAAGGACTGCCAAAACTTCCATGTAACAATAAATAATTATTCATACTTTTGCTCCTTTTTTTATTTATTATATTATATCATATTTAAATTGCTTTTTATAGATTAAACGCCTTTTCATTTATTTTTGTAAAGCATAATTTATTAATGGAAAGGAGTATATAAAATGAAAAGATATAAAAAATTAGATAAAGTTTTTCTTAATGCTAATAAAATAAATATTAATGACGAAAGTAAGATAGTTATAATGAGTGATATACATAGAGGATCAGGAGATTCTTATGACAATTTTGTTCATAATGAGAATATATATGAAGCAGCTTTAAAAACATATTATACTCAAGGTTTTAAATATATAGAACTTGGTGATGGCGATGATATGTGGGAAGTAAAAAATTATAGAGAGATTATTACAGGACATTTAAGTACTTTTAAATTATTGAGAAAATTCAATGAAGAAAAAAGATTAATAATGATATATGGTAATCATGATATGTGTAAAAAAAATAAAGCGATTTTAGAAAATACTTTTTATAGTTATAAGGATATATATACTAAAAAGGAAAATGATTTATTAAATAATTTACAAGTATATGAAAGTGTTGTTTTAAATTATAATGATAATGATATATTTTTACTACATGGTCATCAAGTGGATTTACTTAATAGTACTCTTTGGCGATTAGCAAGATTCTTGGTAAGAAATGTTTGGCGACCTTTAGAAAGATTTGGCTTAAAAGATCCGACAAGTGCGGCAAAAAATTATAAAGGTACAAAATCTACTGATAAAAAGCTAGAAAAATGGAGTAAAGAAAACAAAAAAATTGTTATTGCAGGACATACGCATAAGCCAATATATCCATTGATAGGCGAAAGCTATTATTTTAATGATGGTTCAGCAATTCATCCTAATGGTATAACTTGTATTGAGATTGAAAATGGAAAAATAGCATTAGTAAAATGGTCATTTAAACTAAAAAAAGATAACTTGATCTCAGTAGGGAGAGAAGTTATCGCAGGTTGTGAAAATATTAATGATTTTTTTATATAAAAGTTACCATGTAGCTTTTTTTATTTTATAACTATAACCCGATTTATATCTAGGATTTTATTTTCTCTTAAAGCTTTTATACTATCTATAATCCAATCGTATGCACGCAATTCATTTTTCATATTTAGTAGTTCTTCATAAGTGAACCATTTGACATCTAGTATTTCTTTTTTATCAAAAGCTATATTTTCTTCTATTAATTTAGTAGCAAAAATTACACTTATCCAAGTATCAGATGGAGATACTTTATTTGCTATTTGAAGGATTCCTGCTAGTTCTACATTGCATCCTGTTTCCTCAAACACTTCCCTTTTTGCTCCTTCAAAAATTGTTTCATTAGGATCTAAATGTCCAGCTGGAATATTCCATTTACCAAAGCACTTTTTTTGAGCTTCTTGGACAAGTAAGTATTTTCCTTTTTTTTCGATTATACCACCTACTATAATAGTATTCATATTTTATTCCTTCTTCCTATTTCCTATCACTTATTATTTATAAAAGCTCTAGAGAACTATACTATATTTCCTTTTTCAAATTTATAATTTGGCCCAATATTTATAATTTCTTTGCCTTTGATAATGATTGCCGAATAATCAGGCAAACCAATTATTGAGTGATTTACAGAATATTTTTTAGCCTCATCAATTCTTAATGGATTATTAATATCAAAATGTGGATCTATAGTTAGATCTATCAGTCCTAATCCTTCATTTAATGTTGATACTGGGTAGTCTTCATCTTTTGAATAAAAAGAAGTTTTACTTAAATTCATAGATCCTGCACTCAACTCTAAAATAATGCCATTAAAGTTTTTTAGTATTTCATCATAGTTATTACTCTTTAAAAATTCTAACTGTACAAAAGGATTGCCACCTTGTAAATAAATTATATCAGCATTATTTAAAAGTTCTGTTCCTCTCTCTTTTGATGTTCTTTCATCAAGTAAGTCAAATTTCTTTAAATCACTAAACTGAAACGAATTTATAGTTCCAATAGTTGTATCATTTCCATAAAAGTATAGATCGTTGTCCTCAATTGTTTCGCAGGCACCAATAGCTACCAAATTTCTTTTTCCTTTTAAATCTTCTTTTATTAAAGATTCTTGTTCTTTTGTAAATAGATTATCTTCTTTTGTAGTACCACTTAGTATATATATTTTTCGCATAATTATCTCCTACTTATTTTTAAAACCAAATTCATTATAATAATTTTTATTTTTATAGGACTCAATAGCTATTCTTCTGGTATCCGCGACTTCTTCTGGTAATTGATTGATGTTAAACCATTTTAATTCACTACATTTATTTGGTTCCATAATCTTAGCTGTTCCTATAAATTTTTTAGCACTAAATGTAACAAGTAAATATTCTCCACCATCTTTAAAAGTTGCGTGCATAAGGGAACTAAACTCTAAGTCCTGAGGTTCTATTTCGATTCCTAGTTCTTCTTTTGATTCTCTTATGATTCCTTCCTTTAGAGTTTCGCCTTCTTCTAAATGACCGCAACATGAACAATCGTAAAAACCATCTAATATACCTGTATTTTGTCTTTTTTGAAGTAATATATATTCTTCATTATTTTCTATTTTGCTAAGTATTAGAATAACTGCTACTTTTAATTTAAATCTTTCGTTCATATAAATCACAATTTTATTATAACATAAGTAAAAAATTATAAAAATAAAATATTCATTTGAATACTTTATATATTTTTCATATTTTCAAAATCTGGTTTTACTTGATTATCTTTTTTAGACTTTTTAGTTAGTAATCCCTGAATTATACCAGTAATAGTTATAGCCATGACAGAAATGATTAATCCTTTAATTGTTAAAATTTGATTTGCAATAGTACCTGCTTCAGGAATATTTATTTTAACAATTCCTAATATAGATTCATTATCAATTTTAATATCTTCGCCGTTTTCATTAATAGTCGCACTATAATTATCACTTTCAGTTACTATAGCATAGTCTAGCTTATCATTATTTTGATAAACAATAATATCTTCAGAGTCAGCAGTAGTTCTTGTATCAATTATTAAAAGATTTCCTTTATCTAAATTTAGAGAAGAATTTTTTTCTTCTACAACATAATACGTATAATCGAGGATTGATGGATATGCGTTCTTTAAAACTCTAGAAGACATTAATAATAAAATATTTAAAATAATTACAATTGCTAAAACTAAGTTTATTAGACTTAAAATTATTTTTAATAATCCTACTATACTATTAGATACTTTTTTCATACTTATACTTCCTTTTCTATATTAAATATTTATAATCTATATTTTATTTTTTATTAATTATTCATTTTTATTTTTACCGATATGTAACTGATTCATAGAATGCATCTGTTCCATAACTAAAGTTTTCATTTGCAGTAAATTCTAATGTATCATTCGCAAAATAACCCATAACAAATTCACGAGGAATTATTCCTTCATAGTACACTCCATCTTGATAACCATCAAAATCTGAAACTATTCGCTTCATACAACTTTTAGGACCGCATAATACAACAAGTTCAGAAGTATCTCTAATTCCTATATTACCTAGTTCTCCCCTCTAAAAAACTTCTAAATATTAAACTTTCTGAAGCTATATCTGGCGTTAGAAATGTTGTAGTTTCAAGAATATTATTTGTATTTAAAATATTGTCCCCTTCTACATATAGTCCTTGTTCTAAAATTAATTCTGCATTGCCTTTTCCTGTTATATGATAAAAATAATAATTTTCTTCAAAATTTAAGGATTAAATAAATTCACGTATTGTCATTTAACCACCTTAATAATTATAACATAAAATAAAACAAATAAAAACTCCCTAAAATAGAGAGTAATTATCATAATGGGGCAATACCAAAATGAGTTTTGCACCCAAGTCGTAAAAGTATTTAATTAATACTTGATAAATTAATTATATCAAATTTTTAAACTTTAATCAATATAAATGAATGATTGAGGACTATATGAAATACCCAAATCGCTTAACTCCTTTGGTTTATTATATTTTTCAATTTTTCCTAATTGATATGCAATCGCAATATTTCGATTTTCATAATATTTATCATAGAAAGATTTATTAATACCTGAATACTCTTTTGTATTTTCCCATATTAAATCTGGAGTATCTTCTAGAATTTTTAAAATTTCTATTTCTGCTACTACTTTCATAATAGGAGCTGTGGCATATATGATCATTTTGTCTACATTATCTTTTTTTGCTTTGACTTTTCTATATTCATATTTTTTTCTACCAGATAAAATTTCATTTACATATTCAGGCTTTATTGAAATCAAAATTTTACACATAAAATATTTCCTCCTATTATTATTCTAATTATATCATAATTTTAAGTTCAAATCTTATTTAATAATTAAAGTTGTGTCAATTTTACCAAACTCAATTATTTTTTGAAATTTTGTACTATCAATTTTAGAAACTCCTCGTGGGGCTTCTTCTAATATGCCATTTGTTTTACAAAAATCATAATTTAATTTTTTATCTAAAGTAGTTATATATGCAAATTCAATTACATAAGTGTTTTTACTATATGTTTTTCTTAATTCACTTTCATTATATACTGTTCTTCCTGAAACTTTATTAACTAATTCTTGTTCATTTTTTGGAATAAAAATATTAGTAACAACACCAATAGTGGTTAATACACTTGAATATTTAGCAATAGCACCTTCTTGTCGACTACGATAAAAAACAATGTTATCTCCAATTTTTGGAATCTCTAACCAACCACTATTTGTAATATAATATTTATTTATAGCATATTCAACTGGCATATGAATATCCTTATATGATTCTCTATATAGTATTGAATCAGGCAATAAATATGTATGATACTTAGGCTTGATTGGAATAACAAATGTATCATTATTTCTTTTTATGTATGGATAATTTTTCAAAGGATTATTATCATCAAAATTCTTTTTCATGCTCCTAACATATACTAATTCATTATTCTTTTTTCCATAATAATTAAATCCAAATTTTTCAAAATATCTTATCAGATTCATCTTTTTATCATCATTATCATAAATAGTAACATATATTTCATCTACCATAGAAAATAGTGCTTGATCAAATACTATTTTCATAAATCTTTCTCCAATTTTTTTGCCACCAATATCTACTTTAAAAGTGGAAATTTTTAATTTTCTATTTAGTTTCATCATAGGCTTAATGTCAGAGTAATCTTCTGATTCAGGTTCCTCATTTTTAAGAAATAATAATCCTAATATCTTACCTTGTTCTTTATAGCAATATACATCTTCATTGTTCTTTCTTTCATACCAATCTAAAAATCCAGGATAATCATTTTTTAGCGAATCAAAAAAAGAATCATTTATATCTAAATCTCCAAACTTAACTTTATAAATATCTAAAATATTATGGTTTATATTTTTCTCATTTCTATTTATAAAAATGAATTCATTAATATTCATTACTTTATTGCCGATGTCTAAAGTGATTGATTTTTGCTTTATTTTTTTATCTTCAGTGATTAAAAAATCTACTTTACCAACATATAGTTCATTTAAAATGATATCATCTATTTGGTCATTGACCGTTTTATTTAAAGGATTTGTTATTGCTTTTAATTTAGAATCAATCATTCTGCAATTTTCTAAAACATTATAGGATGTCAGCCTATCAAGTAATAAATCTCTTTTTTCATTGTAAACATTTTGTAATAATTCTTGTTTAATTACTGGATGTATGTACTTATACATATTAGGATTATTATCTATTATTTTAAATAATTCTCCAATTTTTTCTTTATAAACATTATCACTTTCCCTATATACGATTATATTAGTGTCTAATAATATTTTTATCATTTAAAGCCTCCTACAAACTTTTAACAAAATCAATTAGCCTATTTATATTATCTCCATTTTTAAATACCAATAGGGGGGTACATAATTGTTTTGATAATCGTTTGGTATTTTCTATTTCAGTTCGCTGTAAATCATCTAATAATGATTTACTAAAATTAATGTTATCTCTTTTATAAATCCTTTCTTTTATAATATTAATATCATCATAAATAGAGATAATGCCTATAATGTTAATTTCCCTAAAGTAATTAATATCAATTGATTCAATGTTTCTATCAGCAGTTATCAAACAGGTATGACCATCTAAAATAAAGATTTCATCACTAATTAGATTATTTATCGAATTTATTAATAACTCTTGGTTGTTTCCTACATTCTCTACTCTTTTATTTTTATCACTTGATACTCCATTTAATCGAATTAACTTACTTGCTTCATATATTGGCATATTAACTTCTTTTTCTATTTGTTTGGCAATATATCCTTTACCAACGCCATGAACACCACTTAAGAATATAATCTTTTTCATTTTATCTCCCATATCTAAAAAAGACCAATACAAAACTTATTCAAAGTCTGTACTAGCCCTTTAAATCTAAATTCATTATATCAAATAATTCTACAAATTGCTACATTTCTCTCATTTTTTTAATGATTGGAATATTACCTTTATAACTCTTCGGAGATATTGGGCTAGGATGATAAATAGGTAATATTTTATAACCATTTACTTCATATATGTTACCAACGACATCAGAAAATGTTTTAAATTTAAAATCAAGTAAATTTCTAGTTGGAAATTCTCCTAAAGTAATAATCAATTTAGGATTTAATATTCTTAATTGTTCTAACATTATGTTCTTACAATTATTAGAACAAGTTTTTAAATCTTTTCTTTCAAGTGGATAACATTTAACTGATTCTAAAAATGTTGTTTCAAAGATATTTCTATCAATTATATCAAATAGTTTTTGTAATACAACTCCACTAGGTAATACTTTATCATTTATATCACACCATAATTTATGACTCTTTCTCAAACCATTATTAGCAGGAGCTTCTCCAACTAATACGATATCATTATCTTTTCCAAGAAATACTGTTGCATCATTAGGGAATTTATCTACTAATTTATTACAAGATTTACAAGAATATACTTTTTCATCAACCTGTTTTAATAATTCTTTTATTAATCTTGCTTTTAATATGTTATATGTATTCTTTGTGTCATCAGTTAATATTTTTTGTCTATCTATAATTTGATAGGCCTTATAATCTATATTATGATTAAACTGACTTGAAATTAGGTCTATAATTTTATTATCTATCAAGTTGAAATATTGACTAATTCCATTAGATTTTTCAATAATTTCTTTTACTTCTTTTTCATAGTTCTTATTATTAATTAATCTTCAAATAACAAAGAATAAGGAACATCCTTTGCATTTTTTTAAATATTCTAATAATTGTGGTACGACTATTTCAAAGAAATAATTAATAAAACTCATCTCCTTTCTAAATTTAAACAACAAAAAAAGAGCAATTTCTCGCTCCTATATTAACAATTTCGGTTTAAAGCTCTTTTTATTTCTTTTTCTGGTTCAATCGGATATATTGTATCAACTAAACCTAAAAACTCTCTATAACTTTTAATACTATAATCTGTAATTCCATCTATTTTATCTCTATCTATATCAGCATATTTATCATAAATATTTATACATTCTATTCCTGCATTTTGACTTGCTAAAACTCCTGTATAAGAATCTTCAAACACTAAACATTCATCTGGACTAGCATTATAATGTTGCATAATTTTAATATATATTTCGGGATTAGGCTTCTTATTTATAACATCTTCTTTTCTAGTAATCAAATCAAAAACTTCTGCAATATTCATTTGCTCTAGCATTTTCTTATTTCTTTTTGAATAAATATCCAATTGAACTTGAGTTGTCATAGTTGCTAAAATAAGAATAAATCCAAGTTTTTTTAATCTTAATACTAATTGTACAACATCTTCTTTGAAATCCATTTCTTTTTCTAATACTTCTCCAGATTTATCCCATCTAATTCTTAATAATTCTTCGGCATTTCTAATACTTAAACTGTACTTTGAGATTAGATATTCACAATAAGCTAAATAAATATCGCTATCTTGATTACTATGAAGAAATTCATCTCTTTCAATTTGAATTTCATCTAATCCTATAGTTTGATTCCCATATTCTTCTATTAGTTTTTGATCTGTTCTATTCCATACACCTATAGAATCAATTAATGTACCATCCATATCAAAAATTATATATTTCTTTTTCTTCAATTCAAGTTGATTAATGTTCTTCATAAAAACCTCCCAACACATCTTCTAAATAATATTTTATCATATTTTCGAGTAATCTTAACTACATATTTGCAATAAAGTATATTTTTCTTTATCAAATCTTGATTCTTGATTCTTTTTTGTTAGGGATTATTTATAATAGACTATTCTTTTGACCTAGTTCTTCTAAATTAATAGAATCTATATTTAAATTGTTTTGTTTTATCTTATAAAATTCACTTAACGATTTTATATAACTATCTATATCATCTTTTGACACAACTTAAAAAGTACACCAAAAAATAGTTGTTTAACCCTTATAAATAAAGGAAAAAGCAAATTTAAAAATTTTTTAATTTTCTTTTAATAAATATTCAATTATATTGGTTAATTCAGTTATTGTAATAGTATCTAATAAGTCTTCATTATATAGATTTGAATCATTATCATAACAAAGTAAAACTAGACTGTGAGTATTATTACTAATGATAATATTATGTGGTTCATTTAATCCTAAATTAGAGTTATTAAAAACAATATTCTTTCCTGCAATATATTCTATATTTAGTTTGGTAATATTTTTAATTCTAAGTATTTTATTTTTTATACACAAAGGAAATTCTAAAAATTCTATGGACACATTCATTTTATATACTCACCACCTTTGCAAAGAAAAAAGTCCATAATATCAAGTATTACGAACTTTTACTTTAACTTTCGCACAAAGTTGTGCGTAAAATTCAATATGGGGCGAAATATGGGATTCGAACCCATGCATAACAGAGCCACAATCTGCCGTGTTAACCCCTTCACCAATTCCGCCACAAAAATGCTTATAAATAAGCAATATTAGGATATCAAAAAATTACTAAAAAATCAAGAGTTATATGTATTAATACATTTATTTTACTCATATTAATAATGATGTGTATGAAAAATTATAGTATTTGGTTAGATAATATAGATGTTAAAAACTGTAAATCGGTTACTGTAGATATGGAAACTGATGTTTTAATTATTGGCGGAGGTATAACAGGGATATCAACACTTTATCAATTAAAAAACAGCGGAATAAATGCTACTTTAGTTGAGAGAAATATATGTGGACATGGTGTAACGTGCAGAAGTACTGCCAAAATTACTTTTTTGCAGGAAAAAGTTTATATGAATATTAGAAAATACGTAGGATTTAAAGAAGCAGAATTATATTTGAAAAGTCAAGTTGAAGCAGTAAATACTCTTAAAAATAGAATAGAAAAAGAAAAAATTGATTGTGATTTAAAGAAAGTAGATTCATATATATTTACAAATGATGATAATAGTCGTGATAAGATAGAGGAAGAATATAAATTTTTAAACCAATGTAAAGTAAATTCCCAACTAGTGAAAAATATTCCTTTTATGAACGATGTAAAGCTGGCTTTAAAGGTAAGTGATACTTATGTGTTTCATCCTCTTAAATATATTAATTTTTTAAAGAATAAATTTAAAGATAGCATTTATGAGAATTCTAAATTAGAAAGTATAGATAAAACCAGTGATAATTATATTGCTTTAGTTAATGGCTATAAAATAAAAGCAAAATATGTAGTCTTTGCTACCCATTATCCTTACTTTTTGTTTCCTTATTTGATGCCTCTAAAGAGTCATATTGAAACTTCTTATATTTGAGCAAAAGAGGAAAAAGATTTTTATTCAGTTAGTGCTATTAACATTGATAAGCCTTGTATATCTTTTAGGTATCATTCTAATAAAACTAACAATTATTTAATATACTTATTTAATTCTTATGTGTCTGCTAATATTAAAAGTATTAAAAATAATTTTTTAGATTTAAAGAAAAAGAAGGAATTTGAGTATATTTGGAGTAATAAAGATATTATAACTAATGATTACTTGCCTTATATTGGAAGGATCCATAAAGATGAAAATACTATGCTTATGGCAACAGGCTTTAATACTTGGGGCATTACTAACGGAACTTTAGCTGGTACGATTATTACTGATATAATCATGAAAAGACATAATCCTTATGAAGAATTATTATCTCCAAATAGAAATATTAATTTAAGTAAAGTTATTAGAATGCCAATTGATATAGGAGCAAGTGTTAAAGCTATTCTAAAAAGCACAAAAGATAATGTTAATAACTGTAGAGTTATCTACAAAAAAATTCATGGTAAGAGTGTTGCTATATATACTGATGAAAATGGGTTAGAACATATTGTATATAATAAATGTCCACATATGAAGTGTGGCATATTGTTCAATGAAATTGAAAAAACTTGGGATTGTTTATGCCACGGTTCAAGATTTGATATAGATGGTAAATGTATTGAAGGACCTAGTAATTTTGATATCAGCTTTAAGTAAAAATATGTTATAATATATAATATAAGGGCTAGTAAAGACTTAATGTTTTTGCTAGCTTTTTTAGGAGTTGATTTAAGTGATGGTTTTTTCGTGTTTAAAAAAAGAGTTTATAGATTATGTCAAAAGAGATATTATAAGTAATAAAGTATATGACGCATATAAAGAAAAATTTAATAAAAAGACCAAACTAAATCAAATTAAAGCTTGGGCTAATAGTTTACCTTTTATGAAAGACATTATAGAAGAATTACCAGATAATGCTGGCATTACAATTGAATATGGAATACCACTTACAAGTAAAAGAGTAGATTTTATTATTAGTGGTTATAATGAGGAAATGAGACCTACGATTATATTAGTCGAATTAAAACAGTGGGAATATGCTAAAGAAGTAAAAAATTTAGATGGCGTTATTAAAACATTAATTGGTGATAAAGAAAAAAACTCGCTACACCCAGCTTATCAGGTAGGAAGCTATGCTGAACTTTTAAATAATTATAATATTAACATTCAAGATTATAAGATAAAAGTTGTACCTCTGGTTTATTTACACAATTATGATTTAAGCTTAAGTGATGATTTATATAGTAAAAAATATAGTCCCTATTATAAAAAGGTTTTAATGTTTGGCAAGAATGATAAAGATTATTTAAAAGATTTAATTAATTCTAATATTAGACATGGTGATAATTTAGAAGTTATAAAACTAGTTGATCAAAGCGATATTAAACCGACTAATAAATTACTTAAACATCTTAATAGAATACTAGAAGGAAGTAAAGAGTTTGTTATGCTTGATGAACAAAAAGTAATTATGGAAGAAATTATATCCAAGGCAAATGCTTCATATATTGAAAATAAAAAGAATGTTTTGATAATTAAAGGTGGGCCAGGGAGTGGTAAATCTATTTTAGCTATTAATGCTTTAGGCGAATTACTTTCTAGAGGCTTAATGGGGGCTTATGTTTCTAAAAATATGGCGCCCAGAAAAGTTTATAAAAATAAATTAATAAATGGAAAGAACGAAGTCAGTATAAATGAATTATTTAAAAGTTCGGGTTACTTCTTTAGGGATTATCCAAATAAATATGATTTTTTATTAGTTGATGAATCTCATAGATTATCAGAAAAATCTGGCATGCGGAATAATATAGGCGAAAATCAGATTAAAGAAATTATGAATGCTAGTAAATTATCGGTTTTCTTTATTGATGAAAAACAGATTATTACTTTAAAAGATATTGGAACTATTTTAAATATCAAATACTTTGCTAAATACTTTAATGCTGATGTTATGGAACTAGAACTTACTAGTCAATTTAGATGTAATGGAAGTGATTCTTATTTAGATTTCGTAGATAAGATTCTTTATAATAAAAGAGGAAGTGTTAATTTTAATTTTGATTTTAAAGTTATGGATACTCCTACAGATTTAAGAGATGAAATAATAGAGAAAAACACTATTAATAATGCTAGGTTAGTAGCGGGTTTTTGTTGGTCAAGAAATGCCAAAGAAGCTGATAATCAACAATATAAAGATATTAAAATTGATGACTTTGAAATGAGTTGGAATTTGAAACACGGGGAGCAGTTTGCAACAAGAATAAGTGCTATAAATGAAGTTGGATGTGTTCATAATGTTCAAGGGTTAGAATTTGATTATATCGGTGTTATAATAGGACCAGATTTAAAGTATCGAAATGGTAAAGTAATAACTGATTATAAAGCTCGAGCTAGTACAGAAAAGTCATTGTATGGATTATATGTTTTAATGAAAAAAGACAAGTCTTATTATGAAAAGCTTGCTGATAAAATTATTAGAAATACATATAGAGTGTTGCTTACAAGAGGAATTAAGGGTTGTTATGTATATGCTTGTGATGAAGCTTTGCAAAAACATTTAGAAAGAATTGTAAAAACTAAACTTAAAATATAAAACATAAAATAAAAAACTCAATTCTTTTGAGTTTTTAATAATTTAATTTATAAGTGCTTTCTCCAATTTCGCTTGTTGGAATAAATCCTGGTTTAGCTTTTATAACATCAGGTATACGGTTTACAATATTTGCACAGGTAAGTCTTACAGTATCAGGTCGATTCACGGTTATTGTAGTGTCTGGTTCACCATAAACGGTCCATTCGTTTTTATCATAATCATCTGGTCCATATACTTTGCCAATACATTCGGCTTCAATTATAATTCCTTCTTTTGTTTCTAGAGTTGCTATAGCACTCATTCCAGTTGCATTTCCTTTTTCGATATCTAAACTTAATGTTTCACTATGTAAATCGATATCTGACGTTTCAGGAATACATTTTTGAGTTAATCTTATAGGTGTTAGCTTCATTTTATCAGCAATCCACCCTACGGCATTCCACATATATGAAGGAGAAAACTGTCTTTCCATAATCAGTTTTTCACGTACTATATCACTAATATTATCGGTAATTCCTATTTTTTTCTCAAACTCATCAAATGTTAAACCTGCTCCATGAGCTTCTGCAAGAGCTATACCATAATCTTCAACATTATAAGAAGAACTTCCCTTAATTTTGGTAATATTATGAATAGATCCTGCTAATACAGTAATAAGATTTCCCCAAAAAACATCTTGATATCCACAGCCTGTTATAGTTACTTTATTAGCTGCAGCTAAAACGTCTAATTCGTGAAATAAAGTGGGATTACTATTTGAAGCAAAAAAGCATTCTTCACTAGTAGTAATTACATTTACTCCACATCTAACACAAGTTCTAATAGTATCTTCTACATCATTTAAATAACTTAATGTAGTAATTACTGCTATATCTGGCTTTGTATCATTTAATAAATATTCCAATTTTGAGGTATCAAATATAAAAATATTTTTAGGTTCAGTTCCTATAATTGTCCCAATATCCTCTCCTAATTTATCGGGATCCACATCTACTGCTCCTACGATGGTTCCTCCTAAATCGTAAACATATTTCATAATATACTTACTCATTCGGCCACAGCCAATTTGAAAAACTTTAGTTCCGTTCATCTAAATCAACACCTTCCTCTCTTAAAATATCAGCAAATTCTATTTTAAATCTTTCTATTTCTTTTAATCTAGCATCATCATAAATATTTTTAGCGTTACATATTGCTTTATAAAAATGTTTTATGGTTACAGTACGATTATTGTCATATAATGCAAAAGTATATGCATTAGATACAATTGTTAAACATATATCGGGATAACGTGAGGCTATTTCGTATACTCTTTTATATTCATCTGTCATATCAACAATAAATCGCATAATACGTTCTTTAATGAAATTTGTATACTCACATTTTACACCAATTTTATCTTCTATTTTGGGAAGAGTTCCCATAAGGATTGCGACAGTTGTTTCTTTATCACTTTCAGCAACTTCAATTTTTTGAAAACGTCTTAAAAATGCTCTATCTCTTAAAATATATTGTTCATATTCATCAGTAGTAGTTGCACCTATCATTTTTATGGTACCACGGTCTAATCCTGCCTTTAGCATATTAGCAAAATCCATACCACCATCTTTGTTTATTAAAAGATGAGTTTCATCAATAAATACTATGACATTATCTTTAGTATTAAGTTCACGAACTAATAAATCAACTCTATTCTCTGTTTCACCACTTATTATAGTATTTCCAATAAGGCTAGTTATATTTATTTTTATAATTTGATAATTTAATAATACATCTGGTACATAACCTTGGATAATACGATAAGCAAGTCCTTCTACAATTGCAGTTTTACCAATACCTGGTTTGCCTACTAATAATGCACTTTTTTCAGGGGTAAGAAGAGCTAAAATCATTTGTTTTATTTCGTCATCACGACCTATTGCTGGGTCAGTAATATAATTTTTTGCGGTTAAATCTTCGCCATATCTTTCTAACATGCTTATACTTTCCATATTTTAACCTCCTAATATTATTATATCACGTATTTATTGGTTTATAAAAATAAAACAAGCAAAGTAAGTGTCCACTTTACTCTGCTCTTTTTTCTTTATTACTTGGTTTTGAATGTTTTCCAGTTTTGCTTATTATTTCGTAAGGATGAGTTTTACGATATTCTTTTCTTTCTTCTATATTCATATGTAAAATTTTACTAGCAATATCAATGTGAAGAATACCATCTAAATGATCTAACTCATGAGATAAAACTGTAGCACTAAATCCTGTAAATGTTTCTTTATGTTTAACCTCATTAATATCATAATATTCTACTTCTATTTCATATGGTCTATCAACTAATCCAGTATTATCAAGGCAACTAACACAAGCTTCCCAATATCTAGTTAGACCGACACTTTTCTTTATTATTGGATTAATTAATATTTTAGATTCATTATAATCTTCTTCTAAACGATTTAAATCAGTCTTTTTTAAATAAACAATTCTTAAAGGGATGCCTAGTTGAATTGAGGCCATGGCCATATAATTATTTTCCTTTTTACAAAAATAATCTAAAGCCTCTACTGATTCTTTCCAAGCATTATTATTAAAGTCTACAGGCTGGGATATTTGTCTTAAATAGCTTTCATCTTCTTTTATAGTTTTATAGGATACTTTCATTTTACCACCCTTTTATATATTATATCACTTTATTTAAAATTTAAATACTAATTAAAACTTAAAAAAGTAAACAAAAGTCTACTTTAATTTATTTAACCATAAACTATGAAGATTACAATAAGAATATACTTCTTTTATAATTTCATTTTTCTCTGGTGTTAATTCTACTTCTGGTTTAGCATTTGGGTTTAAATTATATCTTATTTCTCGTAAATTAGTTATAATATAAATCCATTCTATATAATGTTCTTCAGTCATAGGATGGGGTATTTCTCCTACTGCAATAGTTGCATTATTTTCTTTAATGTTAACTACAGGAATATGTTTCTCTGTAGCGGCTTCTGTTTTGTTTGCCATTACTTTTTGCATTTCTACATTACAACAACTAAATAAATTATTTTCTTGAGCTATAACAGTGTCGCCACATAATGAGCATTTTAAAAATTTCATTTTATCCTCCTTAAATTTCCTTTCTTTTTAATTATGGACTATTTTGTTTCAATTGTAAATAGGTAATTTTAAAAAGTAAACTTTTTAGGTTTACTCTTCATTTGATACTTTAGTAATATTAACTATTTTACATTTCTTAAAGATGTATTCTATATTATCCTGAAAAATATTTGTATATTCAAATGTAAAATCATATAAACCATTTTCACTGATACTTTTACTAATACTTTTAGGAACTTTTACAGTTTTAACATCTTCATCTTGGAATTCTCTAAGCGTAAGATACATATAATTAATATCATTACTATCAGTAATATTTAAAATATTATAGGTTCTAGAAAATGTTTCAGTCATATTATTGTAATCTTCATTTTCTTCTTTATAATAATTATCTTCTATAATCTTATAATTTTCTTCAGATATATGGATAACTTTCTCTAAATAAAAATCATAGGCATATACTTTTTTGTCTTTTAGATTTTCAATGAGTTTTTTAATATATTTTTTGTTCCAGCTGGCATGAATAACATTAGTACCAAGGCAATATCCTTCACTACATTTATTTAGTACTATTTCAATTTCAGTTTCATCATTAAAATTAGGATAGATGTATTCAACTATAACTTTGTCTTTTAAATTATTGTCTATTACAACTTTATTATAATTATAAAGTGATAAGTCTTTAGTCATTTCGATATCTTTAGTAATAGAATTAGTTTTTTCACTTGTACTGCCATATATGATTTCTGTTTCAGCTATTTCAACAGCGCTCATAGTTAAACTAATACCAGTAAGAACAATTATTACGATTAATTTTACAAAAAATGGTAAGGCTTTAGTATGTTTATTAAAGATAAAGTTAATGCATAATTCTAAAAATAAAGCACCGCCAAAGAATAGTACTAACATAAGCAAGAATATTCCGTAATATTGGACGCCGTTTATAAGTAGGTATATAGAAAATCCGATAGCTACTGACATTCCAATAAGATAAAATACTATTCCTATTAAAATCATAAGTACAATAAATTTTAAAGTATAGATACATATATCTGTTAAAATATTTGCAATACTATGATTTTTATTTGTCTCTGTAATTACTTCTTTTTTCTTTTCAATATTTTTAGAAGTTTCTGACTTTTTCTTTTTTTTAGCCTCTTTTTCCTTATTTTCTTCGTCTTCTCGAATGGTCGTTATGTTTTCACTTAACTCTTTAAAACATCTTTTTTGTACCATTTTAATGAAGACAATAATCGCTACCACAAGATAACTTACTTCAATAATAAAAGTCCAAATACTTGCAAACACATAACCTATAGGACGTACTAATTCTTCAAATATGTCTGCACCTAAATCTCTAATCATGGCAAATGGAATTTTTAGAATACAGATTAGGAAGAGAATTAAAATGATTTCAATTAAAATTCTAATTATATCGCGACCACTTTTATCGTTTAGGGAATCCATAAATTTGTCAATAAAGTTTCCTAATTTATTAAATATATTGTTAAAATAATTTTCTTCATTATTTCCTTTTAATTTGTAAGCACTTAATAAATCATTTACTATTTCTTCAAAATCACCTAATTCTTTAACAGCTTCTTCTTCTGTTAAGCCAAGACTCACCTTTTCATCAATATAACCTTCATATTCACTGACAATATCTTCAATTTCGCTATCTTCTAAAACATTTAGTCTTTTTCTTAATTTTTTTAAAAATGCTTCTTTATTCATTTTTCTCACTCCTTTTAATAAAATCGTTTACACAATTACTAAACTTTTTCCACTCAGTTAATTGTTTATCTTTAGTTAGTTTACCAGCGGCGGTTAGATGATAATATTTTCTAATTGGTCCTTCGGTTGATACTTTGGTATATGTTTCAAAATAGTTTTCATTAGTTAGTCTTTTTAATATAGGATAGATTGTTCCTTCATTAACATCAACTATTTTACTTACTGCTTCTACTAATTCATAACCATACATGTCTTTTTTTTCAACTAGTAATAATATCAACAATTCTAAGACGCCTTTTTTATATTGCGTATTCGTATTTATCACCTCTTGCTCTTATAATATCTCTAGTACTTGGTTTTGTCAAGTACTAAATAATACATAATTATTAATTATAATAAATGCTATGTAAAATATTTTAAAAAATTACATAAAAAAAGTGGAAAAATCCACTATCTCACTAAATCTTTTAAGTTACTAGATAACTCTTTATATATTTTTACAACTCTAATTAATATTTCTTTATTATCAATAGTTAGTTCATTAGAGGCAATGAGTGTAGCAAGTCCGTTAGCGTAAAGCCAGACATGCATAAATAGATTTTTTGCTTCTTCAAAAGTCAACCCATGTTTATTTACAAGATTAATAATAGTTGATTGATTCCATTTTTCATTTAAGACATCATTTACACTAGTCCATTTTAAATTATTTGATAAAAACATGGAACGAAAATAGTTTTTATGCATTTGAGCAAATTCTATGTAGGCTACACATACTGTAATAAGAGCATTTTTATTATCTACCCTTTTCATAATAAAAGTGTCATATTCTTTTTTGATTATTTCATTAACATCATTTTTAAGATCATCAAGACTAGTATAGATGCGATAAATAGGTTTGGTAGAAATGTTGGCATTTTTAGCAAGATCTCTAGCATTAATACTTTCAATGCCTTGTTCTTCAACCATTTTTAAAGCAACTTTTAGTAATGTATCTTTATCTATAATACTTCTACCGGCCATAAATACTCTCCTTATCTTTATAGGTAACTTATGTTATCATTATATCATATTATAAACTTTTGTCAATTATATTAAAAAAACAAGCTATATGTATAGCTTATTAATCTTTTTTAATTTTTATAACAAATTGATAAGTGTCTGCTAAATCTGTTTCTTCCATACTTACTTTAAAGCCTTTCATGCTTAAAGCATCTTTAGTATCGCGAATACTTGTAATAGCACTTTTTAAATCTATACCCATTTTCTCTTCAACCTGTTTTTCATAATTTGGATCAAGAGTATCTATTAATGATACAGGATCAAAGTCTTCTTTTTCATTATATTTAGGCTGTGGTGTTACAGAAGTTGGGGGAGTTGGCATTTCAATATTAGTATTTATGCTCGGTATTGTTGCTTCTTCAGTATTCATATTAACAGTTTCACTTTCAAGGAAGTTAAAGAAATTAGTTTTAGAATTGTTTGTAGCTTGATCAGCGGGAATAATATCAGGATTGAATTTTTTCTCTTCCTCAATTTCACGCAATTTTCTAGCAATTTCACTATCACTATCCAAACTTGGTAGTTCTGTGGCTTCCTTTTTTATAGCATCGATATCTAATGGCTTAACAAGTGGAATGTCTATTTCTTCTTCAACTGGTTCTTTTTTATTATTTAATTCTTTTAATGCCTCATCTAATTCACGAACAGTCATTCTTTCATTGATAATTCTGTTTAACCATTCTTTTTGCATTTCTCCATTTGGCAATACTAATAGGGATCTTGCATGACGTTCACTAATTTTGTTATTTAATAAAGCATCTTGAACTGAAGAGTCTAAATTTAATAAGCGTAATTTATTTGCTATAGCACTTTGGGATACGCCCATTTTTTTAGCTAGTTCAACTTGAGTCAAATATCCTTTATCAAGCAAGTTTTTATAACTTCTGGCTTCTTCAATAGGTGTTAAATCTCGGCGTTGCACATTTTCAACAATTGCTACTTCGGCACTTTTATTATCATCTACGTTAGCTACAACAGCTGGTACAGTAGTAAGTCCAGCCATAGTTGCTGCCTTGTATCTTCTTTCACCTGCTATAATTTCATATTTATCGCCTACACGTCTTAATACTAAAGGTTGAATTATCCCATGTTCTTTAATAGAATTCGCTAGTTCTTCTAATCCACGTTCGTCAAAAGTTAATCGCGGTTGAAACCTGTTAGGTATTATTTCCTCAATTGGAATTTGTAAAATATTTTGTTCTAAATTCATAGAAAATCAGCCCCAATTTTTATCTTATATCTTATTTTATCATTATTAAATACTTTTTTCAATTATAAATATAGTTAAATTTGAGAAAGTGCAAAATATGTCGAATTCTTTCTTATTAAAAAGTTATAATTTTATAATAATTTATTATTTATAAAGGCTAATTATGTTTTATTATATTTAGCTAAAAGACAAAATAAAAGGACATTAACTTATATTATTATTGACTAAAAATATTATAAGTTAATGTCAAATTTGAATGAAGTAATTAGATTACATAACATATTTTTATTTATCCATATTATCTAAAGCAAAGTTACAAGCATCAATAAGTTTATTCTGTTTTAATATAAATATTTATTTAAATCTTCACATAGTATTTTAAGTTTATTTGTAGTATTTTTTAAAATTATATGATTTTCCTCATCATAAAATTGTACTTCATCTATATCTGACAACTTTATTTCATAAATTATTTCTAAATCAGAGGGAACACTTATTCCTTTAGCATTTAAAAAACTATTAAAATCAAGTTTTTTGTTTACATCTTGCAATAAAACTAATCTTTTGTTAGTTAAAAATACTGTTAAAATAAATTTATTATTGTTTGCAAAAACTACTACATTATCAAATGACACTTTAAATTCTTCGTTTTCATTTAGTTTAAAATTTTTCATTATAAAGTTACTGATACTCCTCCCATTTGATCATATTTTTCTGCGACGGTACTGCTTCTAAATCTAATTACTCCACCATAGCCATTAGTGCTAAAATCATAGTTTTTTGATTCATTTAAAGTTACTGATGATTGTGCGTGCTGATATGATGCTCTAACAGTTAAAGCATTGCTTGAAGCTATAGCTCTATTTAAAATAGAAAACTTATATCCAGTTATTACACCATAATGTACTCCAAACCCATTATTAAACTTTTTAATATCCGTGTATGAAGTTTGGCCAATTACAGCTTTTGGAGTATTTACAAGTCGTGTGTTTTCTAAATAAGCACTCATAACATCATATGGATTTCTCTTCCAAGTCATAGTTACAGAAACTAGACAATCAGAGCTGCAACTTTTAGCTATTTTTAAAATTCTACTATTATCTTCAACTAATGTACCTCTAGTTAATATTTTAACACAATTAACGAAATATATATAGTCAAAAAAGATTTATTATATCAATTTTTTATATAATTATAACTTTTGCAGTAATATTATATTTTAATTTAAACTATTAAATAAATTCGATTCATTTAGTTCTGGGTAATTATTTATTATAACTTCTTTTAAATAATTGCCTTTTTCTTTTAAATTTGGATAATCATTTACTATACTATTTGTATCTACAGAACATATTTGTTCAAATATGCGAGCCATATCTTCACTTTTGTAAGTGTGCGAGTAACTATCTATGAAATAAACATTATTAATATTTTGTTCTTTTTTTGTATAGTCAAATTCACTTACTTTAGTATATGAATTAGTATAATAAAAGTCTTTAGGATTTAAGTCTTCCCATTTAGAAAAATTATCAAGTTTATTATTTTTGGAATTAAATTCAATGTTGTGCATTAGCTCATGGCATAATAATTCCTCTAAATTATTTTCATTAATATCTATAACAATCATATATTCATTATTATAAAATAGCGAGTAAGCGGCAGGATTAGCTATTTGGCTAGAATAGTCACTTGGAGTTAAATTACCTGTTAAATATATATTTAACCCATTTGCATCATTAGCATAAAAATTATTAAAGAACTCATTATTAAACTTTGAAAAAATTTTTTCAAGTTTAGTTATAGCTTTATTTAGAATATTTTCATCAGTTAATAGTTCAGCTTTAAAATCAGGAAATTCTATAATAGCATTTTCTTTGGTTTTTAAATTTATATTATAGCTTGCAAATAAATCTTTATTAATTTCTTTAGATTCAGAAGTATTAATAATAGTTTGAATATTTTTTTCTGGATAAGCATTTAAATCTAATAATGTTAAGTAGTTATCTAATAGACTTTCTAAAAAGATATAATTATTAACAGTAAAAATATTGGTTAATGATTTTAGATTATAATTTTTTAAATTTATTATTTTTTTAAGATTTTGTTCTAAATTTATTATTTCAAGATTTTCTGCGTTTATTAAATATAAAGTTTTGTTATCTTCAGCAAGTATATTAATATTTTCAAATAAAATGTTATTACGATTAGAATATTCTTTAATATTATTATTTAATAAGTCATATATTAAAATTTTGTTTTCAGCAATGGTATAAAAACCATTGCCATATTTTTTAATATTTGGATCTTCTAGTGTTTGAAAACTGTTTTCTTTAATATTATATAGGTATAATATATTGTCTTTTTCTAGTATGATGTAAGTGTTATCTTTTGTATAATAAAAGTATTTAATTAAATACTTATTTTTTAAATCACGGAACAGGTACTGGTTTTTATTTTCAAGTAATATTAATTTATTATTAGATAATTTTAAGTATGTATCTTTATATGGAATTATTGATATTTCATCTTCATACGCTGTTTTAATTTCTTGATTATTTTCTAAATTATAAAAATAAATAAATTCATTATTATTGCAAGTTACATATTTATTTGTAAACTCACACCAATCAGCATTAAACTCTTTTATTTTATTTTCTTTTGGTTCATAAATATTTCGACTAAATAATGTATAAGTAGATGTATTGTTAGATAAGTAAAAAATTTTGTTATTTAAAATAGTGATATTTGTTAGTTCGTTTAAACCGCTGTTTAGATTATAGTGATAAAAATAATTAGTTATTTTTTCTCCAGAAAAAGTTAGTAAGGGTTCTTTTTCATAATAAACTTGCATTTTAAAAATGGCAAAAAAAAGAGTCATAATACTTATAATAATAGCAATATTTTTTTTCATGTTAACATTCCTTTTATTATAAATAAATGACATTTTAAATTTTTTATGTTTATTTTAATGGTTTTTTAGTGATTTTATCGTATGGTCTAGGATATATAATCGGACTAATCTCCTCCTTCTTTATTTTTAAAATTGCTCTTTTACTATTTTCGATAGGAAGATTAAATTCTATTATTTCTAATATATGAGATTTTAAAGCTTTTAATGTACTATCACTCTCATTTAATTCTTCAGCGATATTACCTTTCATAGGTAGAAATAAACCTTCGATTTTTAAGTAGGGAATAGAAAGTTCTGATAAAATACGCAAATGAGAAACCGCTCTTGATGTTACTATATCAAAATACTCACGGTAACTATTATTTAATTCTTCAGCACGACCATAAATACATTTGATTTTTTTTAAGTTTAATTCTTTAATTACTGTTTCTAAAAATGTTATTTTTTTGTTATTAGAATCAAGTAATGTAATATTTAAACTAGGAAACATTATTTTTAAAACTAAACCAGGAAATCCTGCGCCTGTTCCAATATCAAGAAGTTTTAGATCTTGGTTTAAGTCTATAGCTTTTATAAGAGTTAATGAGTCATAAAAATGTTTTAAATATATTTCTTCATCAGTTTTTATAGCTGTTAGATTAAATTTTTTATTATATTCAATAAGCATATTTTTGTATTTCTCTAAAGCTTCTAGTTGCTCTTGGGTTGGAATTATATTTAGTTTTTTTAATTCACTAGTAAATGTTTCGATATTCATCTTAATCACCGCATTTATTATATCATAGTTATACTATTGAACAAAATGATTATTTGCAATTATCCTACTCTTATATTATAGTAACTATTAATTTTTTAGGAAGTGTGTAAAAAATAAATTTTGGGATAATAATCTGGAATACATCTCTCTTTGAAAGAGTATTTTAATATTAAATCTAACTACATTTGGCATTTGCTATGAAAGTTAAACTTAATGAACAGCAGCAAAAAGCATCAAATTACTTGATGCTCTATTTATTATATTTCTTTTTTAAATATACAGAAAGTATAGATAAATCTGCAGGATTGACACCTGATATTCTAGCTGCTTGCCCTAAAGTTTTAGGTCTTACTTTAGCTAATTTTTGTCTTGCCTCACTAGCTAAATTCAAAATATCATTATAGTCTATGTCATCAGGTATTATTTTATCTTCTAATTTTAACATTTTTTCAGCTTCTTTATAAGCTTTCGCAATATAGCCTTCGTATTTAACTTCAATTTCAACTTCTTCTAAAATTTCTTTCGTATAATCAATATCAATTAGTTCTTTTATGAAATTAATTGATATTTCTGGTCTTTTTAGTAATATATATAAACTTACACTAAATGATGGTACTTCTAAATTATGTTTTTTAAATA
Organism: uncultured Mycoplasma sp.; assembly: GCA_947646115.1. Lineage (GTDB taxonomy): Bacteria > Bacillota_I > Bacilli_A > RF39 > UBA660 > Caccenecus. The sequence continues at coordinate 49,395 of CANSFH010000002.1, read as the reverse complement.
TTTCTTTTGTTTCTTCATTTAATTGTAAATTGCTATTTCGTAAAATATTTTTAATCTCATTAATAGCATTTATTTTTTCATTTAGTTTTTGGTATCTCTCTTCATCAATTGTACCATTTTGATAACCAATACTTCTTAATCTTAAGTCAGCATTATCGTGACGAAGAATAAGTCTAAATTCAGCACGGCTAGTTAGCATGCGGTATGGTTCAGCTGTTCCTTTGGTTACTAAATCATCTATTAATACTCCTATATAAGCTTCATTTCTTTTTAATATTAAAGGTTCAATATTTTTTAATTTATGATGAGCATTAATACCAGCAATTAAACCTTGAGCTGCTGCTTCTTCATATCCTGAAGTACCATTTATTTGACCTGCAGTAAATAAATTTTCAATTAATTTGTTTTCAAGAGATGGCTTCATTTGTAACGGATCAATGGCATCATATTCAATTGCATAAGCATATTTAGTTATAATGGCATTTTCTAATCCTGGTAAAGAATGAACCATAAGTTCTTGAACATCACGAGGCATAGATGTAGAAAATCCTTGTAAATACCATTCATCGTAATGAACACTTTCTGGTTCCATAAATAATTGATGACGTTCTTTATCAGCGAATCTTACTATTTTATCTTCGATAGATGGACAATATCTAGGCCCTATACCTGTAACATATCCACCATACATTGCTGATTTATCCAAATTAGCTTTTATTATTTCATGAGTTTTAGATGTTGTATATAAAAGATAACATCTTTGTTGTTCATTTATTTTGTAAGAAGGTTCTTGATCATGAGAAAACGTTAAATATTCATAATCTCCATATTCTGGTTGCATTTTACTAAAATCAACAGATTTTTCTTTTATTCTTGGTGGTGTTCCAGTTTTAAGTCGTTGAATAGTTAGGCCTAAATTCTTTAAATTATCACTTAAATGATTGCTTCTTGCTTCACCGTGAGGTCCACCAGGAGTATTTTCAGAGCCAATTAAAATATTACCTTTAAGATAAGTTCCTGTTGTTAAAATTACAGCATTACTTGATATCTTAGTACCATCAGCAAGTATTACACCTTTAACTTTATTATTCTCAACTATTAGTTCTTCCGCCATACCTTCAACTATTGTTAAATTTTCAGTACTTTTTAAAGTTTCTAACATTATACGAGGGTAAGTAATTTTATCAGCTTGAGCGCGAAGACTACGTACAGCAGGGCCCTTGCCATTATTTAGCATTTTAATTTGAAAATGAGATTTGTCAGCGACAATGCCCATTATTCCACCTAATGCATCAATTTCACGAACGATAATACCTTTAGCAGTTCCACCGATGGATGGGTTACATGGCATATCAGCGATGTTTTTAATATTGGCAGTTACTAGCGCAGTTTTTAAACCTAATATTGCACCTATATGAGCAGCTTCACAACCAGCATGACCACCACCAACAACGATTAAATCATACATAAAATCACTTCTTTCGTTTTTTATTTTATTTCCTTTTCATAGTAGATATAAGACCCTGGATAATCATCATATTCAAATTCGCCTTTTTTCTTGAAACCTAATTTTAAAAATAAATTATTCATTTTAAGATTATGTTCTTCAGTATCAGCCTTTAAAATCTTTATATTGTTTTCTTTAGCTAAAGATTCAGCATATTCGAAAAATTTAGAAGCTAATCCTTCTTTACGATTTTCTTTTCTGATAGCTAAACGATGAAGAACATAGGCAGGTTTGTTAGATGTTTTTAACAATTCAGCATATTCTTTATTATCTAGAGTAATGGACATAAAACCTTTAATATTACTATCTATTTCGTAAACATATAAAGCATTTTTATTAATATCTTCAGTAAATTTCTCTTTATTTGGATAATCATCCTCTTCGTTCCATTGAGGATTATTTTCTTCTTTCATTTCTACTTGAATACTACGAACAATTTCCATTATATTATTTAAATCATTTAAGTTTGCTTTACGTATCATAATATGCCTACTTTCCTAAACAAAATTTACTAAATAAAGTATCTAATAATTCATCTTGATAAGATTCACCAGTAATTTCACCTAAAGCATCCCAGGCAGCCTTAATATCGATTGCTATCATATCAACAGGAATACTTGCACTAACATTTGCTAGAGCATTATTAATATGTTTCAGTGATTCTTTAATTAAATTAATTACTCTTGTACTTGATACAACATCTAAAGAAGAGTTACTAATACTTTCTAAATCAAATAGTTCAATTATTTTATCTTTTAAAGAGTTTAGTCCGTCATCACTTGTAGTATTTCCTCTAACAATGGCATTATCTTCAAGTGTTAGTTTTGATGCTAAATCTGATTTATTAATAAAAGTAATATGAGTTTTATCTTTGAGTTTTGCTATTAATTCTTTATCAGTTTCATTTAATTCTTCATTGTTATTTAAAACGTGAATGACAAGGTCAGCTCTATCTAACATTTCTAATGATTTATCAACGCCTATTCGTTCAACAATATCTGTAGTTTCACGAATACCAGCAGTATCAATAAATTTTAATTTTATCCCTTTAAGTTCAATAGCACCTTCTACAATATCACGAGTAGTTCCCGCAATATCAGTAACAATAGCCTTGTTTTCATCTAACAGAGCATTTAATATGCTACTTTTACCGACATTAGGGCGACCAATGATAGCTACTTTAATTCCATCCTCAATTATACGACCAATTTTAGCTTCATCAAGTAAGCTTTCTAATTCTCTTTTTATTTCATTTAATTTAGGCGGAAGATTATCTAAAGTTATGACTAAAGCATCTTCATATTCAGGGAAATCAATATTTACTTCAATATTGGCCATAAGTTCGACTATAATATTACGAACTTTTTTTATTTTTCTGGATACTTTACCACTCATTGTATTAAGAGCTAATTTACGTTCTAAATCAGTAGTTGCATTTATTAAACTTTCTACCCCTTCCGCTTCAGATAAATCAATACGTCCATTTAAAAAGGCACGTTTAGTGAATTCTCCACGATTAGCAAGTCGAGCGCCATTTTCTAGTAATAATTCTAAAACTTTTTTAGTAGTAGCAATTCCTCCATGAGTATTTATTTCAACAGTATCTTCCATTGTATAAGTTTTTGGCGCTTTAAATACACTTACTAAAACTTCATCAATTACCTCATTATTATTAATGATATGGCCATATGTTATAGTGTGACTTTCCACTTCTTTTAAAGATTTCCCTTTAAAAAGTTTATCAACAATAGAGATAGCCTCACTTCCACTTACACGGATTATAGAAATAGCTCCTACACCTAGTGAAGTCGAGATAGCGCAAATAGTATCAAACATAAAAAGTCACTTCCTTTTAAAGCGACTTTATTATAGCATTTTTTTAAACTTTTTACAATTTTTATTAATTTATACTTTATTTATTTTTTCTATTACTTGTGAAGTAAGCAATAGTAGCAACTACCAATGTTAAGGAACCACCAACAATAAGACCAAGAGCCAGAATTTTTTCATTATTCATATCTTTAAAAAAGCTTGTAAAATTGTTAGTAGAAGCTGTAGCGACTGGTGTTTTAGTTTCTTCTTTAGGTTCTGGAAAAGCAAATTCAAATTCAACTTTATTTTTATCATTAGCCTTTAAATCCCAAGTTAAAGTTTTACCATCATTAGATACTTTAGTAGCATTATTGGATATAGGTTTAGTTGGCAGTGTAATTTCATAATTATATGTAATACTTGCCATATTATTGATCATTTCATTCATTGAATTATTTATATCTGAATCTGTTTCAGTAGATGAATTGTCAGTGCTATCGATATCAAATTTATAAGTGTTATTTGATGTTTTAATGAAGAAGTTATTTATAACTTTATCATTATCATCTTTCTTTGTAGCTTCTTCTTCTGTTTTTGAAGCATCATCAATATTATTAAAGTGCTGTGTTAAGACAATTCTATAAATATATTTTTCTTTATCAAGGATTACATCAACTTTATATCCTTGACTTTCCATTTCTTTTCTCTGTTCTTCATCCATAAATTCATCCATATTGAAATCTTCAGAATTCATAGCTTCATTCAACTGTTTTTTTAGGTCTTCTTCTGTTAAATTTTCTCCAAATGAATTTGTTAATTTAGCATATTCAAGTAAATCTAATTCCATGGTCATATTTACATCAACACTTTTATCGTCATTAACTTTCATAACCATTTTGACATTCATACACCCAGTTATTAAGATGGCAACCAAAAATACCCCGACAGATTCTAAAACTTTTTTCATAGGCACACTCCTATTTTAAATATTATCATAATCTTTAAATATAAGCAATTTAATTATTAAGTATTAAAAATATTAAAGATAATAGCAATAATTAAAGAGCTGATAAATGATGATATAAGGCTTAAAGTACTAATATTGCCCGATAATCCTAGTTCACCTCAACTAGGGATTCCGCCATAGTGATTTTTGTTACACAAAAAAAGCCCGAATATATCGGACTTTGAAACATTGAATATATATTATCTCTTTGAGAATTGTGGTGCGCGACGAGCTTTTTTAAGACCGTATTTTTTACGTTCTTTTACTCTAGCATCACGAGTTAAGAAACCGTTTGTTTTTAAAATTTTACGATAAGAATCTTCTCTTGTTTGATCAGTGTTAGCATCAAATTCAAGTAATGCTCTTGCAATACCTAAACGAATAGCTCCAGCTTGACCAGAGAATCCTCCACCTTTAACTGTTACTTCAATATCAAAACGATTGTCGTTATTTGTTACAGTTAATGGTTGTTTTAAATCCATAACTAAGATTTGGTTTGGAAAATATTCATTAACGTCTACTCCGTTTACTGTAATATTTCCAGTTCCACCAGTAATTCTTACTTGAGCAGAACTTCTTTTACGACGACCTGTTGCAGTCCAAACTTGTTTAGCCATTAATTATACCTCCTAATCAATATCCATAGAAACAGGTTTTTGTGCTTCATGTTTATGGTTTCCATCAGCATAAACGAATAATTTCTTACCCATTTTTCTGCCTAAGGCACCATGAGGAAGCATACCTTTTACAGCTCTTTCAAGCATTTCTTCTGGATACTTTTCAATCATAGTTTTAGCGTTTCTTTCTCTTAATCCTCCTGGAAATCCAGAGTGATTATAATACATTTTGTCATTTAACTTATTTCCAGTTAAATTAACTTTTGCTGCGTTAACAATAATTACATAATCTCCACAGTCTACGTGAGGAGTATATGTAACTTTATGTTTTCCTCTAAGGATAGTTGCAGCTTTAGTAGCAACACGACCTAAATTTTTTCCTTCAGCATCGATTACATACCAATTACGTTCAATGTTTTCTTTTGTTTGCATGAATGTCTTCATAACTATTTTTTCCTTTCATTAGTTTTCGTTCTTTCTACTTTCCCAGGGTATTGGAACTCCAACAAATAAAATGTACCATTTAAAATTATATGTAAATTATATGGTTTTGTCAAATGAAAAATGATAGATTTTTTATTTTTTGCATTTTTTTCTATCATTTTTGACAATTTATTGGTTTTTTATATAATTATATTATTTTTCCTTACTAAATATTTTTAAAACTTTAGCAAACTTATATAAAATATTATTAGAATGATTTATTGCTATGCTTTTACCTAAAGCTTTACCTCCAATTGTAAAGGCAGCGATTAAACTAGTAATAATTAATGTGACTAAAAATAAGTTTATTTTTAATTCGTTAGCTAATAATATAGCAATGGTAGATGCGGCAGTACCAGATAGAATACCACATATATCGCCAATAACATCATTACAAAAACTGGAAACTTTAGAATTGTTTTCAATAAGTTTTAAAGCTACTCGTGCGCCACTTACTTTTTTGGCAGCCATAGAGTGAAATACTTTTTTATCAGCGACAGTTACAGAAACACCAATCATATCAAAAATTATTCCTAAAGCTATAAAAATTACTACTATTAAGATACCAAAAATTAAACTTATATCTTTTAGAGCAATTTCAGAAAATGAACTCATAACAAAAGTGATTATAAAAGCTGTCAGTGTTATTGTCACTATCCATTTATAATCTGCTTTCATATTTACATTCTTATTTTGTTTGCTTGCTTTTTTATTATATTTTTCTTTATTCTTTTTATCTTTCATATTATTACCTATTTAATTTTGAAATGGCTATTAAAATAATAAACTTTGCGACTTAAGGTCAGGTTGGATTTCCCTTATCCCTACCTAAATGTTACCACGTAGGCCGTTCCCATTTAAAGGAATAAATAAGTAGTTACCTATCTTATTACCTGATTGCCACTTAGTACACACTGCAATCTTACTCTAATATGCACTCTAGGAGTTTTCCTCGACAATACCCCCATTACTTATGCTCTTTTGCAGTAAACGTTTCAAAAAGCAATACTAAATCTGTAACATGTACACGCCAGATTTAGCTGTCATTTATCCCCGTTTCCCACTCAAGCCAAGCTACACTACTCATAACTTTCGCCACAAGTAGGTTCAAGCCTAGTTCGTAGAATTATTTATTCCACAAAGTTAGGTCTCCGCGATAACCTGGGGCGTTTGCCATATGCCATTATGGTCGCCCAAGAAATCTTCATTTCCAGCACTCACCCCAAGCTGGGCGCAAGAAGCAAGCACCAGAAGTTTCATAGATGTGCTCTGTAACGATCTTTTACATTCGTCTTCGTAATATGTATTGACTAGAATAATGTGCCATTTCGAAATATAATTATATCATATTTTAGAAATTTTGCAAATAATAGCTATCTTGATGACCTTTTAAAGTCTTCACGTTTAATTGATAATTTTTTTAATGTTTCCAAATATGCTTTTAATGATTCTACTTCAGCTATTCTAGAACCAGCATATTTTCTTTCGAAAGACATGGCAATAGTAAGAGTATTATATATATAAAACTTACTTATTTCATCTAAATGATCTTTGGCATCTATTAAGGAACTTAAAGTACAATTTATGCATGCTATTTGATATAACCAATTAATATTTCCTGCTACAGCTTGAGTCATTTTATCATAATTTTGGACAAACATCGCTACTAGTATATTGTTGTTATCCATATTTATTTTTCTCCTTTATAATAGATTTTGTTTAAGTATAAGCCTTGAGCTTCCGCAGTACTAAATGCTTTTTCCTTTTCAGGACTATTTAAAGCATTTTTAATATCATCTAAACTTATTCTTTTGATACTAACATCTAGCATGGCTCCTACTAAATTTCTTACCATATATCGATAAAAACTTTTGCCAATAAATTTTATTTCAAGAATATTTTTTTTCTTCTTAAACTTAATGTTATAAATAATGCAATCATAATTTGTTCTTGTACCTGATACAAAATTTTTAAAGTTATGAATGCCAATAAATAGTTTAGCACATTTTTTCATTTCTTTAATATTTAGTTTGAATTCTGGCTCATAATAGTAATCTTTTTTTAAAGGATCATATTCACCTAAATTTATTTTATAAATATATTCTTTTTTTAATGTATCAAATCTAGCATGAAATGTATCATGTACCACTTTAACATCAGTAATATAAATATAAGGCTTAACTAAACTATTTAGCGCATTTTTTAATCTTACAGGAGCAATATTTATATCTAAATCAAAAGTTGCTTTTTGATCTAATGCATGAACTCCACGGTCAGTTCTTCCAGCACCTTTTATAGTAACTTCTTTTTTATTAATGATAGTTAAGGCTTCCTCTAATTTTTTTTGAACTGATTCTTTTTCTTTTAAACGTTGAAAACCATAAAATTTAGAACCATCATACTTTATACTTATTAAATAATGCATTGTTACTCACCTTTAATTCTATAAATTGCTTTAAGTAAATCTAAAACATTTTTATAGTTTTCAACATTAATATTTTTAGAGCGCATTAATTCGATAAATTTTACTATTTCTGGTTGATCTACTAATTTAGCTAATTCAAAATATTTATCTTTAGTAAAAGTGTTAATAACTTCTTTGTTATCCACATATATTATTTCATCAGCTATATCCCAAAGGAAAGTTATATCATTGGTAAATAGTATAATGCTTTTTTGATATTCATTTGATAATTTGCGAAATAATCTTTTAAAACTTTCTCGTTCTTTGTAAGTTATTCCTTTTTCAAAGTAATCTAATACAATATATTCTTTGTTTTTAATTAAGGCATTCGCAAGAATTATTTTTTTTATTTCAGTTTCGCTTAAATCTTCAACTTTTTTTTCTAAATAATTTTCAGTTAGCATTACCATTTTAAGAGCATTTTTAGCTTTGGGACTATTTAAATAATTCATAACAGAACCACTAAATTTAAACTCTGTTACAAGAGAATAATTTACATTATTAGCAGTAATATCTATATTTCCCATTATTCCATAAATTTTATTGGGCGCTTTATTTTCGAGGATTCTTGCTACTTCCATAAATCTTCCACCAAGCTTTCATTATTAAAATAAACTTTATCAACTAATCCATAGTATTTTAATCCACTTGATAATTCCACAATAAATGGAAGATTAAAACCTAATTTTTTAATTATTCTTTCTTCTTTTAAAACTTCCTCTGTATTTCCTTCAATAATTATTTGTTTTTTTTGACTGATTATTAAATAGGGAAATAATAAAACTTCTTCAATATCAGTGGTATAGTTTATAACTATTTTATTGGCCCTAGCAAGAAAACTAATTAATTTATTTTTAAATTTATTATCTAAATATGTGAAAATATTTAAGAAAACAAAGACTTTTTTGGGACTTAATAAGTTTCCAAGAATATTTATTTTAATTTCATCTATTTTAGTTAAATTTTGTTTATTTTTTAATGGTAAACATTCAAATATGTCTAATAGTTCATCAGAAATGTCATTTATATTATAGCGACCATTTTTTTCAAATAAAAGACAGCCGTTATTTAAATATATAATAGCATCAGCATTAAAATTAAAATCACTAGTATATAAAATGGTAGTGTTTATATTATAAATTGTCTTACCATTGATACGAAATAGTTCTTCCATATGTTTCACCACTGCTTTATAATACCAAATTATTAGTTATTTTTAAAGAAAAAATTAATAATTTACTATATATATTTTAAATAGTAAGTTATAATAGGTTTGGTGATTTTATTATGAGTTATAAAGATTTTATTTTATCAGAAAATGGAATGAAAATAATGGGGTTTATAGTTACAATAATTGTTGCTTATATTACTGCTAAATTTACTTCTAAAAATACTAAAAAGAGTTTAACAACTCAATATTTTAAAGATAAGGGTGTTGATTTACAGGAGAAAATTTTACGTTTTTGGGTAGATTTATTTATGAATGGTTTTAATATAGTTAATTCTTATAAAAAAGCTTATGAAATAAATGATGATATATCAATAAGTGATATTAATGCTTTAACGCGAGTTCTAGAAGATAATTATATGTATTGTTCATCTAAAACTGTTAAGGCTATTAAAGATTATATGCAATATACTTATAAATCACAAGGAAAAAATAAAACTGATAAGTTTAAGCTAAAGAAAAAGCTAAATACAAGTTGTATGTTTATTTTAATTTCTAGAATTATAAATCGTGTGAAGTGTGATTTCACTGGGGAAAAAGTAGATGAACTAGATATTATAAAAATAAAAATTAATGATTTAAATTGGTCTATTAAATTTTTGACGAGAATAGTTTTGTGGTATTATAATTTTAAAGAACATTTTGTTAAAATATGTATTTTTATAATAATTGGAATATTAGCTTTTCTTTTTTATAAAATTTATTTTTAGTAAGATAAAGTAAGAACAATTAAAAAGTAATCACTTTCGTAATTACTATTTTGTTTCGTTATTTAAACCATATTTACGGTTAAATTTCTCAATATTACCAGTTTTCTTAACTTTACCTTGAGCTCCTGTATAGAATGGATGACATTCACTACAAATTTCAACTTGGATATTTTCTTTTGTTGAGTGAGCTTTGAATGATGCTCCACATGCACAAGTAATTGTTATTTCTTTTGTTTCTGGATGAATACCTTTTTTCATCTTATTCCCTCCCGCCATATCAAATTTTTTGACATAGTAAATTAATAGTCACAAGTATTATATCATATTTTATGAAGTTTACAAGTAAAATTATTAAATTATCTTTTTTATTTCTTTATAAATAGCTTTATGGCCATTATAATTTAAGTAATAACTATCATTTGTTAAGAAATATTCAGGTTTAGCTATTTTAGTTATATCTACAAATATAAAGCCATTAGTTAAAGCTGTATCTCTAATAATAGCATTTATTTTATTAATTGTTAAAGCATCTTTAAATTTATTTTCGTATAGGCCAATAATAAAAATTTTGTTTTGATTTAACATTTTAATCATACCAAATAACTCTTTTAAATTGTTTTTAAATTCATTTATTGCTTCTCTAGTTAATTTAGTATTCATTATTTCATCCATGCCTATAGCAATAGTTAGAATATCGGCTTCATTAATTGCTCTTTGAATTTCCATTAGTTCATTTTTTATAGTTAATTCTTTATTTTCTTTAATATCATAAATTAATTCTTTAGTTGTAATACCAGCGCTGGCAAATTCATAAATATAATTTTTTAACTTATGAGAAGTTGTATAATCTTCCTTTAAATAATCATTAAAACTATATCCTTCTATATTATAAGGTGTCATTCCATTAGATAAACCATCACCGATAGCGGTTATATTTATTTCATCATTTTTAGCATAAAAATAAATAATAACTGATAAAATACCACCTAACAAGACAATAATTATCAGTTTTTTCTTCATAAATTTCACCTCAAAAAAAATATAGCTTTATTAAACTATATTTCTCTTATTTCTATTTTAGCACCTACATTTTTAAGCTTTAAAACAATATTTTCGTATCCTCTTAAAATATGTTCAACATCAGTTATAATGGTTGTTCCATCCGCAATTAATCCTGCTAAAACTAGGGATGCTCCCCCTCTTAAATCTGTAGCTAGAACTTCTGCTCCTTTTAATGCGGTAGGACCAATAATGGTTGCTTTATTTTTATTTACTTTGATATTTGCGCCCATTTTCGTTAAAGATGGAATATGCCCCATTCTATTTTCCCATATAGTTTCTTCAAATTCTGAAGATCCTGATATTTGAGTTAATAATACGCTCATAGGTTGGCCTATATCGGTCGGAAAACCAGGATATACTTCAGTTTTTATATTAACTGGTCGGAGATTTTCTGTTTTATTTATTAGAATATTATTAGAATTAACTTTGATATCAACACCTATGTTTTTTAAAGTGTTAATTAAAGATTCTAAATGATGAGGATTAATATCTTTTATACACAACTCTTGACCACAAAGAGCTCCAAGAATAATATACGTTCCTGCTTCTATACGGTCTGGTAATACCGAAATTTCAGCGCCATATAAAGATTCCACTCCTGTTATCGTAATAGTTGCTGTTCCCGCTCCTGTTATTTTAGCTCCCATAGCATTTAAAAATTCTGCAATATTAATTATTTCTATTTCTTCTGCGGCATTGTGAATGGTAGTTACTCCTTCTGCTAGAACACTTGCAAGCATTATATTAATAGTTGCTCCAACACTTTTAAAGCGAAGATTAATATCAGTACCAATTAATTTGTCTGCTTCTAAAATATATTTATTATCTTTTATTGTTACTTTGGCTCCTAATGCCTTAAAACCATCAATATGAATATCTATAGGTCTTGTACCAATGTTACAGCCGCCAGGCAAACATATTTCAACATATTTATCACGGCCTAAAAGAGCTCCCATAAAATAATAAGATGCTCTAAGTTTGCTAGAATAGCTACAATCAATGTTTACATTTTTTAAATCTGTTGTATCTATAATTAGTTCATCTTTAGTTAATTTTATATCACAATTTAATAATTTTAAAATATCAATTAAGGCATCACGATCAGAAATATTTGGAACATTTTTAATCGTTGAGGCCCCATAAGCCATAATAGAAGCTGGTATAAGTGCTACCGCACTATTTTTAGCTCCGCCAATATGAATATCTCCAGAAAGAATATTATTTCCTTCAATTATCATTTGTTTCATTTTAACACACCCTTACTCCTAAGAAAAATTTTAGTATAAGTTAGGCACTTATACTATTTTTTATGATTTATATTTTTTTTGGTGCTATTAATTTAATAATTTACCAAATATACTATATCTTAAAAGCTTAGTTATTGTCAATGTTTTTATAATAAATATTAGTTTAATTAAAATTCTTGAATAAAAAAATTGTTTTAAACTCTATATTATTTTAGGTGATATACATTGAAAAAAGTTATTATTATATTATTTATAGTAAGTTTAGTAGTTATTTTTAATAAAAAAGAGGAAGATATAATTATTCCTAGTAATGCAATAAGATTTAGGGTTATAGCTAATAGTAATACTGTGCAAGATCAACAAAATAAGTTATTAATTAAAGATAAAATTGAAAAAGAAATATATAATTTGATTAAAGATGCTAATAGTACTAATGATGTTAGAGATGTAATTAGTTCTAATATGGATGCAATAGATAAATTGGTTAAAGAATATAATGTTCCTTATAATATAAATTACGGTTTAAACTATTTTCCAACCAAAAATTATAAAGGAGTTATGTATAAAGCTGGAGATTATGAATCATTAGTAATTACTTTGGGTGAAGGAATGGGAAATAATTTTTGGTGTGTTCTTTTTCCTCCGCTGTGTCTTTTAGATAATAACGAAGAAGATATTAGTGATATTAAGTATCAGTCTTACGTGAAAAATATTTTAAAAAAGTTCTAATAAAAAGCCTTCAAAAATAAACTATATTGGAGGCTTTTTAAATGAAAGAAATATTTAGTATTATTTTAATAGGAATTGCTTTAAGTATGGATACTTTTTCTTTATCTTTAGGGGTTGGCATGTTTAATGTATCTCGAAAAAAAGCCTTGATTTTATCTTCAATAGTTGGAGTAATGCATTTTTTACAGCCAATGCTAGGAATGATGCTTGGTGAACAGTTAATTAAAACTTTTGAATTAAAATGCGATATTTTATTAGGAATTATTTTAATTTTTATAGCTATTCAAATGATTATTGATATTATAAAACATGAAGAAGAAGAGTTTAATTTATCTTTTTTAGGTATGCTTTTATTTGCTTTTGGAGTAAGTATTGATAGTTTTTCTGTAGGACTAGGAATAAAGGCTATTACGAGTAATATATATTTAGCAATGAGTATTTTTTCCGTTTGCAGTTTTCTTTTTACTTATGGAGGGATAATAGTTGGTAAACAAGCTAATAAAATACTAGGAATGTATGCTAATATTATTGGAGTAATTATTTTATTTATTTTGGGTTTAGCGCATTTATTATAATTATTTATTTTTATATAATTCTTGATATGGCTTACATGATTTCAATAATTCTTGATGGGTGCCATAGGCAAGAATTTTTTTATTTTTTAAGAAATAGATTTTATTGCTATTTTCAATCGTTGATAGTCTATGAGCGACCATTATGATACTATATTTTCCAGAAATTTTTTTTAAAGCTAAAGTTAATTTTTTTTCTGTTTCATTATCAAGGGCACTGGTAGCTTCATCAAATAAAATAATAGGGGTGTTTTTTAGAATAACTCGGGCGATAGCTAACCTTTGTTTTTGACCACCACTTAAGTTTTTACCATTTTCTTCAATTAAAGTATTGTAACCTTTAGGCATTTTTTTGATATCATTATCTATTTGAGCAATAATACAAGCTTTTTCTATTTCCTCGTCTGTAGCGTCTTCTTTTACTAATTTTAAGTTTTCTTTAATGGTCATATTAAAAATATATGGATTTTGACATACTATTGAAATATTGTTCCTTAATGATTCTTCTGTTAATTCATTAATATCTATATCATTTAAAGTAATACATCCTTTAGTTGGTAAATGAAGCTTATTTAGAAGATTTAAAATACTTGTTTTGCCAGTGCCACTTTTACCTACTAGAGCAATAAACTTTTTAGGTTCAACTGTGATATTAATATCTTCTAAAATATTTTTAGAATTGTTATAACTAAAAGTTACATTATTTAACTTACAAACTATATCACGTGTATCAATGTTTTTAGTACCAAAAATTTCTGGTGATTTATCTTGGTAGTTAGTTATTTCCATGATTCTATTAGCACATAACTTAAATTTTTTGATATTATGAATGATAGATTCAGTAAATTTTAACAAGTCAAAAACATTAGATTCATAGTTTATAGCAATTAGTGCAATAGAAATAGTTAGTTTATTTTCAGATATTAAATATATGCAAAGCGCTACCAAAAGTAGGCGAAATAGATTAATACTACTATTGTATATAAAATCGTAGAAACGCTCAACATTATCTAATTTTATAAGGGATGAGCTAAATCTTTTTATCTTTTGGTTTATAATATTTAAAAATTTTTTCTTAATATTTAAAACCTTTATTTCTTCAATTCCTCTGATCATTTCAATATTGCTAGTCATTAAGCTTTCAACTGTTTCTTTTTTCTTTTTTTCGTATTTTATACGATGATTTGTTTTAGTAGCCTTTATTAAATATAATAAGATAAGGAAATATAAATAATAAGTAAAAATATATTTATTTAGGACAAATATAGTAATTAATGAACCAATGTTTATTAAAATATCGATAATATCGTCCGTTATATTAATAAAGAAATCTGATACATCTAAAGTATCGTCCGTAAGTCTATTTATGTAGTAACCACTACTTTTTTTATTTATATCTTGGATACTGGTATTCATAAATTTTTCGGATATATCTAAATGTAAGTTGCGATAAGTTTCAGTTATAAATTTAAGAGCAAAATTACTTATTAATACTTTAAATATGTTATAAAAGAAATGTAAGCCAAAAATAAAGAATGCGATATGATATAAATCACTCCAAGATCCATTTGTTAAACTTAATGTTAATTTAGCCATGTAAA
This sequence comes from uncultured Mycoplasma sp., assembly GCA_947646115.1. Classification (GTDB taxonomy): domain Bacteria; phylum Bacillota_I; class Bacilli_A; order RF39; family UBA660; genus Caccenecus. The sequence goes on along the minus strand of CANSFH010000002.1, from coordinate 34,357 downwards.
TGGGAAGAAAAATCCAGACTACTACCATTAATAGTCCCATTAAAAAATATAAAAATAAATCTTTTTTTGATTTTTTAGAATAACTTAATAACCATTTTAAATAATTTATATTTTTCATACATATCACCATTATCATTATAATGAAAAAAAGTATAAAAAAACTGACTTTTTAAGAACAGAAAAAGTAAACTAATAATTTCAGAAATTTGACATTTAAATTTATTTGTGTATAATAATTAAATTAATTTAAGAGGGAAGATTTATGATTGTTACTTTTAAGGAAAATAGAGAACGAAAATTTAATAGTCTTAATAAAAAAAGTATGAAAATTAGATATGGAGATTTTGAACCTGATAGTTTTGAAATTGTTAACGCTTATGATAATGAAGGGAATATGCTATTAGATGCTGAAATTTACTCTCCACTAGACAAAGCTTATATTATTATAAATCGTATTCATTTTAAAGCGAGCTCTAAAGATAAACAAAAAGAAATATTAGAGCAATTTATGGGATATTTATTATGTCCAACTAATTTAAATTATGTAGCTTCAGCAATTTATGTAGATGTTAGTTTTGGTTTTAATATAGCTGAAGATGTACTACAAGAGGTAGGTTTTTTCCCGAAATTGCGAAATGTTTATGCTCTTTTGAATTGGAGTTTTGAAGAAACTTTAAGTGCACAAGATGTTAGTAATGAGGTTAAAATGGCTATTATGCAAGATTATTGGGCATTAAAAGATAAAAAATTAACTTATATGGACACTATTCGAGCACAACTACTAGAAGCGAAAGATGCACTTCAATATTTTCAAACAAATTCGAATTATAGTACAATGATTGATTCGAAAAAAATAGAAATACAATATCTGGAAAATATACTACAATCTGATGAAGGTAGAAAGTAATCTATATAAAATAAAACAAGAATGATAAAAAGTTCATTCTTGTTTTTTAACTGTGTTACGCAGTATATTGTTTTTATTTAGTTTCAATACGACTATATATGATTTCTGGATTATTTAGTTTAAGACCTTCTTCTAATAAACCAAATGTTTTTATAGAATCATAAGATGTTTCTTTAGTATTTAAATTAGCTAATATTTTGTCACAAGTTCCAGGAATAAATGGAGTTAAAAGAATTGTACAAATACGGATACTTTCTAAAAGATTATATAGAATTGTTTGTAAGCGCTCTTTTTTTGTTTCATCTTTAGCTAAAGTCCATGGTGTTGTGTCATCAATGTATTTATTACACTTTCTTAATACATCCATGATTTCTTCAATTGCTTCATTAACTTTTAATTCGTTCATTTTTTCTTCAACGATATCTTTTAAAGCTAAAATATTAGTTATTAAATCTTTATCAAGCTCTTCTTCAACTTTTGGATTAGTAACTATGCCATCAAAATATTTATGGGACATACTAATAGTTCTGTTAACAAGATTGCCTAAAGTATTTACTAAATCAGCATTAGTACGAGATATTAGAGCTTCTTCAGAAAAATTACCATCATGTCCAAAGGGAACTTCGCGAAGAGCATAATATCTTACTGCATCAACGCCATAAGCATTAATATATACACGTGGGTCTTTATAGTTTCCTAAACTTTTAGAGATTTTACCACCATCTATTTTTAACCATCCATGTCCAAACACTTGGTGTGGCAATGGTAAATCAAGAGCCATTAATAAACAAGGCCAAATAATAGTATGGAATCTAACAATTTCTTTACCTACAATGTGAAGGTCTGCTGGCCAGTATTTTGTAAATAGTTCGTTATTTTCATCGGGATAACCTAAAGTAGTTATATAGTTTGATAAAGCATCTACCCAAACATAAACGACGTGGTCTGGGTCAAAATCAACTGGTATTCCCCATTTAAAACTAGTACGAGATACACATAAATCTTCTAGCCCTGGATTAATGAAGTTATTTAGCATTTCATTTTTACGTGATAGTGGTAATATAAAATCTGGGTGTTCATTATAAAATTTAACTAAACGATCTTGATATTTAGATAGTTTGAAGAAATAGGCTTCTTCACTTACTGTTTTAACTTCTCGCCCACAATCTGGACATTTTCCGTCCACGGCTTGAGTTTCTGTCCAAAAGGATTCACATGGGATACAATATAGTCCTTCATATGAGCCTTTATAAATATCTCCTTGTTCATATAATTTTTTAAATATTTTTTGAACAGAAGCTTCATGGTAATCGTCTGTTGTACGCATAAAGAAATCATATGATATATTTAAAGATTGCCATAAATCTTTAGCGTCTTCTATTATTTTATCAACGTATTCTTTTGGAGTTACACCTGCGGATGCAGCTTTCTTTTCAATTTTCTCTCCATGTTCATCTGTTCCTGTTTGATAGTATACATCATAACCAGTTAATCTTTTATATCTCGCTAGAGCATCAGCTATAATTGTTGTATAGCAATGACCAATATGAAATTCTGCACTTGGATAATATATTGGAGTAGATACATAATATTTTTTATTCATAATAAATTCCTCTTTCTTTTTTTATAAAATTTCTTTTAATTCTTTTAAGCTTTTAATAGTTGGAGCTGCAAATTCTCCTTCCCTATTAGTTAAATAAATAGCTTTAAGTCCACAATTTAATGCGCCTTCTATATCTTCTTTATAATTGTCACCTATCATTATACATTCGCTAGGTTCTAAATCGCCAATTGCCTCTTTAAAACTTTCTATTGATGGCTTTTTATAATTATCAGCGCCATACACGGCACTAAAATAGTCACGCATTCGCGCTTTAGCTAATCTTTTCGCTTGGGAATCTCTAAACCAGTTAGTTAATACTACTAAATCATATTTCTTGCTTAAATATTCTAAAACTTCAATTATTTCATTATCTGGTTCAGCCATTTCACCTAAATAATTTTGCCAAGTTTGGATAAAATCTATAGAGGCATTTAGACCAGTAAATTCATTAAAAGTTTTTAATAAAGCTTCATAATTATAATTAGGGTAAATCGATTCATAGTACGCAACTAAATCGGCATCAGTATTATCATAATCTAAATTAAAATCTTTAAGTGCTTTTTTAAAGCCTGCACTATATTCTTTTTTCCATGGAATTAGGGTATCATCTAAATCGAAGATTATTCTTTTTATTTTTTTCATAAATATTCTCCTTTAAAACAAATAAAAACCATAAATTAAGGACGAATTATATTCCGCGGTACCACCTTAATTCATGATTTTTTTCATGCTCTCAAACTCGATAACGGAGAGTTGCCGTTTAAACTCCAGAGTCATCTTCCATATTATTTATTATTCGTTTGCATCTACCACGAACTTTCTTTAAAATAAATTATATGTACTCATTCCTTCAACATTTAAGATATTTTTATTATATTATATGTTCATTATCTAGTCAAGAACTTAATTTTTAAGATTTCTTATAAATTTATCATTAAAAAAATATGTATTAATGTACATATTATATTTTTAAATATCTAACTTACGAGAAAAAATACTAGAAATGAATTTACCGATTGCTGATTCATTTGATAGTCTAGTGGGACTATACATTATTACGAGGCCTATGCTATCATTTAAAGATATAATTGGAATAAAGACAAAACTGCCTTTTATTTGAATGTCTTCTAAATTTAATATATAATCATTTTTAGTTATTGTTTCTCGATTTTCAATTAAATTTAGTTCTTCTTTTAAAAGGTTTTTATTGTTTACGTTTTGGTCTACTCCAGATGAGGCTATAATTTTTTCTCGATCGGTAATCATTATTTTATAATTAAATTCATTATATACTATTTCACATAACATATTAGCTAAATAGCTAGTTTTTTCCATACGATTATATTTTTTTAATATTATACTATCATATTCTGTAAATATTTCGACGTTTTCTCCATCACGAATTCCTAGATTTCTTCTTATTTCTTTAGGAATTACAATTCTTCCTAATTCATCTATTCTTCTTACTACACCTGTGGATTTCAAGTAATTACAACTCCATTTCTAATATTAATATTAGCGGTTATTGTTTTTTTATACTTACTTTAAAAGCAAATTTAGATGGATATAATTAATATTATTTTATATATTTGGGATTATCAATGCGACCTAAAAGATAGTCTGCAGATATGTTGTATTTTTTGCATATTGTATAAAGAAATGGAGTGGCAATTAAGTTTCTGCCTTTCTCGTTAAAAGCAATACTGGAAAACGTAGTATTAAGAATACTTGCAAGTTTAGTTTGGGTAAGCTTGTTTTCTTTGCGAAATTCTTTAAGACGATTACCAGCTTCTATTTTATTTACATCTTTTTTTATATTTTTATAATTTTGAAGTTCTGTCATATCAAAAATATAATCAATAGAAATGTTATAAAAATTGCACAAGTTAAGTAAATGTTTTATTGGTATAGTAAAATAATTATTTTCGTATTGATTGTATTGTACACGGCTGATCTCAATTTTTTTTGCAATTTCATCTTGACTATAGTTGTATTGTTCTCGTAGCTCTCTTAACTTGTTACTAATGTCCATATATACTTCACCTTTTTTAATTTTCTCAAATATAAAGCCAGTATGCATTCTGGTGTAATATATTGTGTTATTTTTCTTGACTTTAGTATACCCAGGATATATAATATTAATATAAATGATAAATTTCTAATATAATTGAGGCCTCATTATTTAGAACTTTGTAAGGAAGGGATAAATAATGCAATTTGAAGTAATAAGAAAAAGTCATAAAAAAGAAATAATAATCGGAGTAATAGTATTTGTAATAATAGCTATTGTTTTAATAGTGCATCAAAGTTTTGCCAAATATAGGACAGTAAAAAAATTTACAATATTAGAAGGTACTATAACATATACACCCTATGATTATAGAATAAGGTATATAAATATTGCGGGAGATGTTTATACTTGCGATCCAACTATAAATGAATGTAAGGATATGATAAAATATATTCCAAGTAATGGATATAAACTAGTAAATACTAGTTATTGTGAAACTAAAAATGATTTAGGGCTATATATCAAGGATAATAATATCAATTTAAGCTATCAAAACGGACAAGTAATTATTAGCGCAAGTAAAAAGAAAGCAAAGTGCTATTTATATTTTGAAAAGAATTCTGCAAAAGATAAAATTTTAGCAAGCATAATCCCAAAGAATGAAACCCCAGATTTTAGTAAAATTGCAACAACAGATGAAGGAGTATTTAAAGCTAAAGATGATGATGGAGATACATATTACTGGAGAGGTGCAGTAACAAATAACTATGTTAAATTTGCAAATAAATATTGGCGAATCATTAGAATAAATGGTGATGGAAGTGTCCGTTTGATTTATGATGGAACAAGCATACATAATAATGGAATATCAACTAGCGATAGTATAGCAGTTGCAAGTAAAGCATTCAATTCATCGTATAACAATAATATGTACGTAGGCTTCAAATATACATCAGGAGAGGTACATGGAACAGGAACAAAATCAACAATTTTAGAGTCATTAGAGACTTGGTATACAAGCAATCTATCTAGTTATGCAAGTAAAATAGATACAAATGCTGGCTTCTGTGGTGATAGAACACCAAGTACAAGTGATAAATTAATAGACAATAAAGGAGGAACAGGAATAACTACAACATATTATGGAGCATATGTAAGGTTAAAAACAAATAGAGCACCCGTACTAACATGCCCCACAGAAGACTTATATACAGTAAGTGGAGCAAGTAAAGGAAATAAAAGTTTAATATATCCAATAGGACTAATAACAGCAGATGAAGTAGCAATGGCAGGTAGTATATATGGAACAACAAATAAAAACTATTACTTATATACAGGGCAAGTTTACTGGACTATGTCTCCATCTCATTATGGTTCCAGCGTGTTCTTTGTGAATCAGGATGGTGACCTCGCCTTTTGGACTGTACACGTAATGCATGGTGTTCGTCCAGTAATAAATCTTCGTTCAGATATAACATTAACAGGAAAAGGAACAGCAAGTGATCCTTATGTTGTACAGTAGGAGTTCTAATGAAGTTTAAAATAGAAGAAAAAACAAAAGAGGAAACTAATAATAAGTGCATTAGGTTTCCTAAAGAATTAATTAAAGAAATAAATAAAGTAACAAATAATAAGATTACGTTTTCAAAGTTTGTAATAGATGCTTGTCTGTTTGCCTTAAAAAATTTAGAAAAATAATTATTTAAAAATCAGTATTAGATTAATATCCAATACTGATTTTTTTGTTATATATTTTGTTTAGAATTTTCATAAGCTTCTTTAACTGCTTTTGATAGTTGATCTGCACAGGAAGTTCCTCTAATTCCACAGTTTATGCCATTTAATTTAGATGTTATTTCTTCAACTGTAAGGCCTTCAACTAGCTTGGGTAATGCTTGAAGATTTCCTGGACAACCTCCACCTAAAAATTTTACATTTGTTATGGTATTGCCATTTAGGTCGAATTCAATTTCTTTAGCACAAGTATTTGTTGTTTTATAATGATATTTCATATTTAGCTCCTTTTATTAATAAGATTTAATTAATTCTAATAATGGGACAAAAGTATATAAGAAGTGTTTGTCATTCTTTTTTAACATTAAAGAGATTTTTATTCTTTTATTTTGGTATCTAAACTTTAAGTTTGGATTAATATTATATGATTCTAGAAATAGTTTATCTGCTTTTAAGTTATTAGATAGTTCTTCTGGAAGCTCAAGTTCAATAAATGATTTTGTTTGAGTTACTCTAGTTATATTAAGAGAATTTGCTAAACGTTCAAACCATTCTTCATACATATAAATTATAATATCTTCATTCACTTTACCAAATCGATCTTCTAATTCTTCTTTAACTGCAATTAATTTTTCTTCTGAATCAATTTCATTTATTTTAGTATGAATTTCAATTTTTATTTCATCATCTTTAATGTAATCATCACTAATGTGAGTGCTGACATTTACTAAAGCTGTTGGAGATTCGTCTTTTGGAACTTCTTCCCCTTTTAGCCTATGCATTTCTTCTTCAATCATTTGCATATAAAGATTAATACCTACAGAATCAACAAAACCTGCCTGTTCACTACCAAGAATATCGCCGGCTCCTCTAATTGCTAAATCACGCATTGCAATACGATAGCCACTACCAAGTTCTGTAAATTCTTTTATGGCTTCTAATCTTTTAATTGCTACTTCATTTAAGATTTTACTTTTATCATAAAGAAGATAGGCGTAAGCAATTTTATTACTTCTACCAACTCTCCCACGTATTTGGTATAGTTGAGATAATCCAAAATGATCAGCATTATAAATAATTAAAGTATTAGCGTTAGGAATATCTATTCCTGTTTCAATAATTGTAGTACAAATTAAAATGTCAAATTTATAATCGATAAAGTCTTCCATTATATTCTCAAGTTCTTGTTTTGTCATGCGTCCATGAGCTGTTACTATTCTAGCTTCGGGTACTAATTTATTTAGTTTATTTTTAATTGTTTCTAGGCCATTAATATTATTATAAAGAACAAATATTTGGCCATTTCGGGATAATTCTTTATAAATAGCATCTCGAACAATTAAGTCTTGATCTTCTAATACGTAGGTTTGAATTGGGTATCTATTTACAGGCGCTGTATCAATTACAGATAAGTCACGAAGCCCTGACATTGCCATTTTTAGAGTTCTTGGAATTGGTGTTGCCGATAAGGTTAAAACATTAACATCTGTTTTATATTTTTTTATTTTTTCTTTATGTGTAACACCAAACCGTTGCTCTTCATCAACAACTAATAATCCTAACTTTTTAAATTTTATGTCATCACTTAACAAGCGATGGGTACCAAAAACTATATCTATTTTTCCTTCTTCTAATCCTTTAATTATACGTTTTGTATCTTTAGTACTAGTAAAACGATTTAATAATTCAATATTTACAGGATAATCTTTAAAACGATTTAAAGCGGAAGCATATTGCTGTTTAGATAAAATTGTGGTAGGACATAAGTAAAAAACTTGTTTATTATTGGCAATAGCTTTAAACATTGCTCTAAAGGCAACTTCAGTTTTACCAAAGCCAACATCACCACATAAAAGTCTATCCATTGGAACTGGACTTTTTAAATCTTTGTCTATTTCATTAATAGCTTTTTCTTGATCTCTTGTAGGATTATATTCAAAACTGCTGGCAAATTCATCCTCTATAACATATGTTTCATACTGGTCGCCCTTCAATGCTTTTCGTTCAGCATAGAGTTTTAATAATTCTTCTGAAATATCTTTAATTCTTTTTTCAACACTTCGTTTAGTTTTGGCCCAAGATGTAGAATTTAGCTTGTTTATTTTAGGCTTCAAGCCATCTTTATTAGCATATTTTAAAATAGTATTCATTTTTTCAACAGGAATATAAACTTTATCATTACCTTCATATAAAATTTCAATATAATCTTTTTTTAGTTCATTTTGAGTTAGAGTTTTGATTCCATTATATATTCCTATTCCATGAGCCATATGCACTACATAATCACCAAAATTAAGGGAATTTAAATCTCTTATTTTACGACCTATTTTATAAGTGTTTTTATATTTAATTTCGGTTTTGGTAACTTTCTCAATATCATTTTCACTTATGACAACATATTTATCAAAAATAAAGCCTTTAGATAAAGATTTAGCCACAACTTTATGAGGTGTTTTGATTGTCTCCTTAATTATTTGACGTTCTTTTTCTTTAGGAAGATAGAAAATTATTTCATAGCCTTTTTTGTGCCACATAGAGCACGACTCTTGCAAACGATCTAAATTAGAATTAAAGTTTGCAATTTCTTTACTAGGTAAACTTAAAACATTATCTGAATTTGGCTTATTATCAATAAAGTTTAAGTAGATATTTTCCGAGGGATTAATCTCATTATAAGAGAACATAAATTTAGTATTTGGATCTAAATCTTTTGCTACCTTATATTCGAACATTTCTTCTTCTAGTTTTTTATAACTAGCATTAAGACGATTAGCATCAACAGTTACAACTACAGGATTATTAGCGTAATCATATAAACTAGATTTAGATTCTGTATTTATTTCACCATTAGAAATTAAAGTAACTTCCTCTATTTCTTCAGTAGACATTTGAGTTCCTTCATCAAAATATCTAATAGATTCAATTGTATTGCCAAAAAATTCTAAACGAATTGGATGCTCGCTTAAAGTAATAAATATATCTATAACAAACCCTCGAACTGCATATTCACCTGTTGTAGTTACCATGGTATCACGCTTATAATCGAGATTTTCTAATATTTCGATTAATTTGTCACGATTTATATCATCACCTTTTTTTAGTTTTATATTAAGCTTATTTTGAACTTTAGTATCAGTTAAATATTTTAAGTATCCCATTAAATTAGTAACGATAATGCCTTTATTATGTTTTAAGTTTTCTAAAGTTTCAATTCTAGTAGTTTTAAGTTCAGGGGAAATAGCAAGAGCTTGACTAGTTAAAAAATCGTCCATAGGAAAAAGATAAGTATTTTCTTGGTGGGGTTTAATACCATTAAAAAGATTATTGGCTTCATAGAGAGTACTTGTTAAAACAATAATATTTTTATTCTTCTCTTGAAATAATTTGGATACGTAAATATGGGCTAACTCATTTGTTAACCCAGTTATTGTTAAGTTATTATCATATTTAAAATATGTATCTAGAAAATCCATAAATATCCTCCAAAGATAATAGATTTATTCTTTATTATTTTTCGATTGCCACTTTTTTAAATCACCATTATAGGTATTCATTAATTTAGAAATATCGGTATTTGCTATAAAGTCATTTATGATATTATTAATTATTAAATAATTTTTATCTAAAATGGTGTGTTCTTCCTTATTAAAATGCCCTAGTACATAATCTTTAGTATCATAATTTTTGTTATGAGATATACCTACTTTTAGTCTTAAGAAATTTTTTGTTCCGAGATTGCTAATAATAGATTTGATACCATTGTGCCCACCATCACTACTGTTTTGTTTAATTCTAATTCTTCCCAATTCTAAATCTAAATCATCATGAATAACTAAAATATCCTCGGGTCTAATCTTAAAGAAATTTACTAGTTCACGGACAGATTCTCCAGATAAATTCATATAAGTTTCTGGCTTTAAAAAATATACTTTTTCATAATTAATGGATATGCATGTATATAATCCTTTAAATTTTTTTTGCCAATTAGCCGTATTATCATAATTATTTATTGTGTCTATTACAGCATTTGAATTAATTTTATTTGTACTACTTTTTTTCCAGGCTGCACTTGCTATATAATTATCTAAAACCATATAACCAATATTATGGCGAGTATTTTCGTATTCCTTACCTGGATTTCCTAATCCAACAATTAATTTCATTTTTTCACCCTCTTTTAAAGATATTTTGATAAGTTTTTGTATCTCTATTGATGACTTTACTACCAATTTTTACACCTGTTTTGGCGTTTTTAACAAATTTAAACAGTACCATTATAGCATAATCTTTTATATTTGTATAAATAAACTCAATTTCTTTAACATGAAGATTATGTTTATTAGCATAGTTTAATATTTCTTCTAAACGTTCTGGACGATGCACTAAATAAAATTTGCCATTATCTTTTAATAGATTAGCACTTGTAGCAATAATTTCTTCTAAAGTGATAGTTAGTTCATGACGAGCTATAGCTTTTTCTTTATTTTCATTTAATAGTGAACTTTTATTTACTTTAAAAAATGGTGGATTACATGTAACAATATCAAAACTATTTCCTGGGAAATAATTGTTAGTATCTTTGGCATTAATATTTAGCATTATAATTTTAGAATCTAGATTATTATAAGTTATACTTTTTACTGCTAGTTCATATATTTCTGGCTGAATTTCGATACCTGTTACTTCTATATCATAGCGACTAGCTAAAATTAAAGGAAGTGGTGCATTCCCACTACATAAATCAAGCAATTTTCCATCACTTTTCTTGATATCCACAAATTCACTTAATAACAAGGAATCTAATGAAAACTTAAATTTATCTGTATCTTGATATATTTTTAAATTATAATCAAATAAATCATTCAGCACTACAGCCATTACATGCTCCTAATTTTATTTCGATTTTTTCATTATCTATTAATACTTTGTATGATCTTGATAAAATATCACGGCTGACCACGATACCTTTGCCTTTTTCTGTTAATACAGATTCACCGATTTCTGGGAGGCCTTTGCTACAATTTTGATATTCCTCATCTTCATAGGTTAAACAGCAAAGTAAACGCCCACATAATCCATTAATTTTAGATGGGTTCAGTGCAATGCCTTGGTTTTTAGCCATATTCATGGATACAGAGTCTATATGACTTAAAAAATTAGCACAGCAAAGTTTTTGACCACAAGGTCCTACACCACCTATTTCTTTAGCTTTATCCCTAGCACCAATTTGACGTAATTCAATTCTAGTACGATATATTAGAGCTAATTTTTTAGCTAATTCACGAAAATCTATTCTTTTATCTGCTAGAAAATTAAATATTAATTGTTTACGGTCAAAGGTAAAACTGGCATTTATTATTTTCATATCTAGTTCCAGTTCTTTAACTAAATTTCGGCAATCCTTAAGTGCTTTATCTGCATCTTTAAGATTTTTTAAATGTTGTTCATAATCGTTTTTAGTAGCAATTCTAATTATTTCTTTTAGTTCATCAATATTTGATACATTATTTTCCATCACTTTAGAAACTACTTTACCAAATTGTTCTCCTTTTTCAGTATTAGTAATAACTGTGACATTGATTGGACATTTTGTGCTGCTTTTAAAATTATATATTTTACCATTATCCTTAAAGTTAACACCATATATATATACTTTATCCATTGTTTCCTCGCATTTCTATTACAAACTTGTCTAATAACAATTCCATATTTACATTATAACCTATATTATGTAAGGTTGTTGCAATTATTTTTAAGCAATTAGTTATTTTTGACACTGACAAATTTAGACTATATATTTTAATAATTTCAGAATCATAATTTTTTCCTAATAAATTCATTAAGTTATTGTAATATATTTCTAAAATAATTTTTAGGATATTTTCTAAATCTTTTCTTTCGCTAAATGTATTTAGTATTGCTGTTTTATTATTAATAAGTGAATTATTGTTTATTTTTGTTAAATACTCTTTAATGATTGGCAAATAACTTTCATATGTTTCTTTATCAATATTTAAACTTTCAATAATTCCGTTTGCAGTGTAATTTAAAATTAGTGACTGACATCTACTTTTTATAGTGTCGATTATTACATCTTTATTAGATGTGATAAAAAAGCCAAGTATTCCTTCATTTGGCTCTTCTACAAATTTTAACATAGAATTAGCACTACTGGAATTTAGTTTTTCTGCATTTTTTATGATATATATATTAAATCTACTGTAAATAGGTTTTGTTCCAAAATTGTTTTTTAAAGTTTCTACTTGATTCTTTTTAATGCTTGTCCCGTCAGGTTCAATTATTTTTAGACTTGGAAGATTATTTCGGTTTATTAAATTACATAGATTACATTTATTACAATTATCTATATAATCATTAGGGCAATTAAGTATTTTTACTAATTCTAAAATATCTTTAGTAGCTTTTTCAATATTATTTGTTTCAACTAAATAAGCGTGAGCTAGTTTATTCTCACGGTATTTTGATACAATTTCATTTAGAACTTCATTTTGATACAATTTTATCACCTACTACACTAGATTATAAAATATGTAATAACTAGGCCTAGTATGCCAGGAGCTCCTAATATTGTTACAATTACTAAAGTAATAGCATTTATAGGTACAAATATATCTATTGCGCCTAAAATTAAATTTAAGCCGTAAAGCATTACGAAAGCCATACATATTTTTTTTAAAACTTTTATTATTTTATTTGCCATATTGATCACATTAAATCCTATGCTGAAGAATCATTTTTTATTCAGAGATTTTTTTGCGGTCTTCTAAAGCTTTTTCTAAAGTAACATTATCTAAATAATCAATCTCGGCTCCAATTGGGATTCCATAGGATAATCTTGATATTGTAACTTTTTTATTTTCTAATATTTTTTTGATATATAGAGTTGTTGCTTCACCTTCGATTGTAGGTTTTAAAGCTAAAATTAGCTCGGGATTATCTAGCTTTTCTATTCTTGCGACTAAACTTGATAAATTTATGTCTTCTGGTCCAATATCATCGATGGGAGAAATAAGTCCATTTAAGATGTGATATGTGCCATTAAATTTTCCAGATTTTTCAAAAGAAATAACACTTTTAAAATCCTCAATTACACATATCAAATTTTTATTACGGTAATCATCGCGACAGATAGTACATGTATCTTCATCGGTGATATGACCACAAATGCTACATCTTCCTAAATTTTTTTTAGCATCTATTAAGGTTTTACTAAAATTTTCCATTTCGCTATCGCTAAATTCTATCGCTGCTAAAGCATATCTTTCTGCACTTCTTTCGCCAACACCTGGTAACTTTCTAAAGCAACTTATTAAATTTTCTAAATCATGTGGATAGCCCATTAAAATAATCCACCTAATCCTGAACCATACGCACCCATTTTAGTTTCAATTTCTTTATCAACTTTTTCACAAGCTTTATTAATTGCTATTTTAATCATATCTTCTAATATTTCTTTATCATCATTTTCAATGATTCCTTCATATGTAATGGTAATTTTTTGGACTTCCTTTTTACCATTTATTATAGCAGTTACCCATTCAGATTTCCCTTCAAAATTGGTATTATCAATTTCTTCCTTCTTTTTTGTTATTTCTCTTTGCATTTTTTGAGCTTGAGCCATTAAATTTTGCATATTCATTTTTATTTCCTTCTTTCTTATTCTATTTCTATTTTATTTTTATCAAATATATTAAATGCTGTCTCTTCTAAACTATTATTTTGATTTTCAGATTTTGCTTCTAATTCAGGTTCATTAATATATTCATAAACAATTTTATTTTTAATATTATTTATATATTTATCTTTTTCTTTTTGCCATCTATTTTCGGTGATAGCAATAAACTTATAATCCGTGTGTTCTTTTTCAAAAAATAATTTGGATATCTCTTCAATATTTTTATTAATAAGATTTACTGTTCCTATAATAGGATTTGTTATAATTGCTACTTTATCACTAGAAGCTGCTATATCACTATCAATAAGTAAATTTAAAATCATTTTATTATCTATACTATTTATAAAATCGGGCCAATCATTTTTGAGCTTTTGTAAATATTCTTTTTTTGCATTTACAAAGCAGTTGTTTATTCTTATATTAATAAGATGATTTTCTGTATCCTGATTACTTTTTGGCTCCTCTATTATTTCCTGGGAAATATTTTTTACTTCTGTTTTTTCCGTTTCTTCGGCTTTTTCAGTTGGGAAATATTTTAATAACGATATTTCTATTAATAAATACGGATCTATATTAATACTTACGTAACTTGAAATCTCTGCTAAAGAAAAGGCCATATCTTTTAATAATGTATAAGGTAATCCTTTATAATCAAAATCCTTTTTTGAATTTATTGCTTCTTCTTCTATTTTTTCTAATAGTTTTTTTATTAAAAGCTTATAATCGATAGCTAAAGCTTTAAAATTTTTCATCATATCATCATACTTGCCAACATTGTTTTCAAGTATACAAGTATATAGATCATTAATTTGCTTTTTAGAGACTGAACCAAAGTGAGATATAACTTCATTTATGGTTATCTTACCGTTATTACTTGATAGTTGGTCTAAAATACTTAAAGCATCTCTCATTCCGCCTTCACTTATATACGCTATTTCTTCAATTGCTTCTTCCTCAATATCAATTTTTTCTTGTTCGGCAACATAATTTAAGCGGTTAATAATGTCTGTAAGAGCTATTTTATGAAAATCAAATCTTTGGCATCTTGATAATATTGTTATTGGAACTGATTCAATATTAGTTGTAGCTAATATAAAGACTATATGCTTTGGGGGTTCCTCTAACGTTAGCAGTAAAGCGTTAAATGCACTGGTGCTTAACATATGTACTTCATCTATTATATACACTTTATATTTGGAATAAGATGGAGCTAACTTTATATTATTAATAATCTCTCTTATTTCATCAACACCATTATTAGATGCTGCATCTATCTCAATAATATCAGCATTTTCTTTAAAACTTTTACAGCTATCGCATTCATTACATGGACCATTTTCTGTTGGATTTAAACAATTAATAGCTTTGGCAAAAATTTTAGCTGTACTTGTTTTTCCTGTACCACGTGGCCCAGAAAATATATAAGCATGAGATATTTTATTGGTTTGTATAGTGTTCTTTAGAATGGATGATGTGTAATCTTGGCCAATAAGGCCAGAAAAATCATCAGGTCTATATTTACGATAAAGTACTTTGTAATCCATTTAAATCACCTATTTTATTATATCATAGATATCAATGTTTGTCTCGTTGCTTTTGAAAAAAAGCTTTTAAATACGCTGAATAAGCTTCTTCTTGCGTACGTATGTTTGCTTTAGCTATTTCTGTTTTATAATATTCTTTTTTATTATCTATTTTATTTAATAAATAAGTAACTTTTTTTATTCTAGATTGTTTAATAATTGATTCACACATACTACATGGTTTTAAAGTCACATATAATTCACAGTCGTCTAAACGCCAATCTTTTAATCGCTTACTGGCTTTACTTATAGCTAATACTTCAGCATGATTTAAAACAGATTTTTTTCTATTTCTAGTATTATAAGCAGCCGCTATTATTTTATTATTTTTTATAATTATAGCACTTACTGGAACTTCTTGTTTTTTCATTGCTTTTTGACATAACTTCATTAAAATTTTATAGTACTTATCATCCATATTAAAATCCTCCATAAAAAAAGTGCACACAAATAGGGATTGATGTGGCTGCTATCTTCCGATCCTGACCAGTTTACAATATATTTGTTGCACGTTATTAATTTACCATAAAAACGTAATTAATGCAAGTATGTTTCACGTGAAACCTTTCAATTTTAATAATATTTTACAATTGTATTAATGTTTCACGTGAAACATTGTGGATAATTTTTTATTTATAATTAATAGCTAATACATTTAACAAATTATAAATAGCCATTTAATATATAGTTTTTTTAATAAATTATAATAATTAAGTATAATTTTAGATTAAAAGATTTTAAAATTTTATATTTTTGATTAAGAATATATTTTTATATTAAAACAATGTTTCACGTGAAACATTGTTTATAACTTTAAATATTATTATTAAAATATATTATATATTTTTTATTATTATAGTAATTATTTTATTTACTCAAAAGAAAGAAGGCGAGGGTAATGTTTCACGTGAAACATAAAATCATTTTCCTATTAAATCAAAGTTACTAACATTTTTTCATAATGCATTTATTTTAAATTTAGATAAAAAAATAATGCTTATTCAGCATTACTTTCGTTTGTAGTCTCAATGTTTTCAGATTCATTTAGTTCTTCTTCTGGTTCTTTTTCTACTAGACTTATAGTTGTTACAAATTGTCCTTCTTTTAGATTGATTAGTCTAACACCTTGTGTAACACGTCCTAAAGTATTGATTTGTTCTAATGTCATTCTCATTGTTGTTCCAGTATTAGACATAATTACTAACTCTTTATTCTCATCAACAACTTTAACAGAAGCTATATTACCATTTTTATCAGTTATATTTAAGGCTTTAACACCTTTGCTTCCACGACTTGTTTCTCTAAAATCACTTACTAATGTCTTTTTTCCATATCCTTTTTCAGTTACTAACAATATTTTATCTTCTTCTGTTACTACTTCAGCACATACACATTTTCCACCGTCAAGATTGATTCCTTTGACACCACTAGCTGTTCTACCCATGGCTCTGATATGTTCTTCTTTGAACTTGACCATACGACCATTGTCACTACCTAGTAAGATATAATTTTCACCATTTGTCTTTTTAACTGCAATTAATTCATCACTATCTCTTAAACTTATGCTTATTTTCCCTGACGTACGTATGTTCTCGAACTCGCTTATAGCAGTTTTCTTTACTAATCCTTTTTTAGTGGCAAATAGTAAGAATTTGGCTTCATCATTCGGAGATATGCTAATCATAGAACTTATACTTTCGTTTTTTTCAATTTGCAGTAAGTTTATTATTGGTAAACCTTTTGATTGACGGCTAAATTCTGGAATTTCATAACCCTTTAAACGATATACTTTACCTTTATTTGTAAAGAATAACAAATAATCATGGCTTGATAGATTTATCATTTGCTCAACAAAGTCTTCTTCATTGGTTGTCATTCCTTTGATACCCATTCCACCACGTTTTTGTGCTTTAAAGGTATCACTACTTGTTCTCTTTATGTAACCTTTATTTGTTAAAGCAATAAGAACATTTTCTTCGGGAATTAATGATTCATCTTCAATATATTCAATAGCTGTCATATCAATTGTAGTACGACGTTTATCACCAAATTTATCTTTAATTTCTTGTAATTCTTCTTTTATAATATTTAATACTTTTTCTTCGGAAGCTAGGATACTTCTTAATTCATCAATTAAAGCTAGTAATTCCTTAAGTTCATTTTCTACTTTATCTCGTTCTAAACCTGTTAGACGGCGTAGCTTCATTTCTAGAATAGCTTCAGCTTGAATTTCAGATAGTCCAAATTTACTCATTAAGTCGGCTTTAGCAGCTTCATCTGATTCGGCAGCTCTAATTACCTTAATTACTTCATCAATGTGGTCTAAAGCTATTTTTAAGCCTTCTAAAATGTGTACTCGTTTTTCGGCTTTATCTAAATCAAACTGTGTACGGCGGATAATAACTTCTTTTTGATGATTTATATATTTTGAAATTATATCTTTTAATCCTAATGTTTTTGGTACTCCATTATCAAGCATTAAGAAAATAATACCATAAGTTGTTTGAAAAGCTGTATGTTTATAAAGTTTATTTAAAATAACTTGGGCATTAGCGTCTTTTCTTAAAGTAATTGTAATTTTTACGCCATCTTTTAAATCTGTATGGTAATCAGTTATGCCATCCAATACTTTATTGTGAACAAGTTCAGCGACTTTATTTTTAAGTTCTAAAGTATTAATACCATAAGGTACTTCTTCAACAATAATATATTCACGGCCATTTTTTTCTTCAATATGAGCACGAGATCTAATGGTTATACTTCCACGACCTGTTTCATAGGCTTTTTTAATCCCACTATTACCTAGAATAATGGCTCCAGTTGGGAAATCTGGACCTTTTACATATTCCATTAATCCCATAGTATCTATTTCAGGATTGTCTATATAGGCTATACATCCATCTATTACTTCACCAAGATTATGAGGTGGGATATTGGTTGCCATACCTACAGCTATACCCATAGTTCCATTTACTAGTATATTAGGGAATCTTGCTGGTAAAACTTCTGGTTCTTTAGTAGTTTCATCATAGTTTGGCGTAAAATTAACGGTATTTTTATTTATATCACGTAATAGTTCCATTGATACTTTAGCTAGTTTTGCTTCAGTATAACGATATGCGGCAGCGCCATCACCTTCAATGTTACCAAAGTTTCCGTGACCATCAACTAACATATAACGATAGTTAAAGTCTTGGGCCATACGTACCATTGCTTCATAAATACTGGAGTCACCATGAGGGTGATATTTACCCATAACGTCACCAACTATAGTAGCACTTTTACGATGTTGTTTTTCAGGAGTTAAACCATTTTGCAACATATCATATAAAATACGACGGTGAACAGGCTTTAGGCCATCACGAAGGTCTGGTAAGGCACGTGAGACGATTACACTCATTGAGTAATCTAGAAATGAATCACGGACTTCTTTTACAATATTGTTTTTTTCTAATCTATCCATAATAAACCTCCTATATATCTAGATTTTTAACGTAAGTTGCATTGGTCTCAATGAATTCACGTCGAGGTTCTACTTCCTCACCCATTAATTTAGTAAATATTTCATCTGCTGCAACAGCATCATCAACTGTAATTTGACGTAAGACACGTTTATTTATATCCATTGTTGTTTCGTTTAGTTCTTCAGCATCCATTTCACCAAGACCTTTCATACGAGATATTTCATATTTAGTGTTTGGTGATAAAGTAGCCAAGTATTCATCACGTTCTGCTTCATTTAAAACATATTTAATTGTTTTTCCATGCTTAATACAGAATAATGGTGGTTGAGCAGCATATACGTGACCTGCTTCCACTATTGGTTTAAAGAAACGATAGAAAAGTGTTAATAAAAGTACACGGATGTGAGAACCATCAACATCGGCATCGGTCATTATAATGATTTTATGATATCTTAATTTATCTAAATTAAAGTCATCGCCTATACCTGTACCAAAAGCAGTTATAATAGTTCTTATTTCTTCATTTGATAAGGCACGATCAAGACGCGCTTTTTCAACGTTTAATATTTTACCTCTAAGTGGTAGTATAGCTTGAGTCATACTATCACGGCCTTTTTTTGCTGATCCACCAGCCGAATCTCCTTCGACTAGGAAAATCTCACTAATAGTAGCATCTTTACTTTTACAGTCAGATAATTTACCAAAGAAATTAGATACATCTAAAGCTCCGCTTCTTCTAGTTGCTTCACGAGCTCTTTTAGCAGCAATTCTAGCACGAGATGCAGTCATACATTTTTCAATGATAAGTTTAGCTACATTAGGATTTTCCATTAAGAATCGCTCAAACCCTTGACCAAATACATCACTTGCAATTTTTCTAACTTCACTATTTCCTAGTTTAGTTTTAGTTTGACCTTCAAATTGTGGGTCTGGATGTTTACAAGAGATAATCATGGCTAAACCTTCACGAGTATCATCGCCACTTAATGCATCATCTTTTTCTTTTAAAATCTTATTATTTCTGGCATAGTTATTGATAATTCTTGTTAAGGCTTGTTTTACACCATCTTCATGTGTTCCACCTTCATAAGTATTAATATTATTCGTAAATGAATAAAGACTACAGTTATAAGAATCATTGTATTGCATAGCAACTTCAATACTTATATTATCAATTTTTCCTTCAACATAAATAACTTCTTCATGTAATTCCTGTTTATTTTTATTAAGCATATTAACATATTCAATAATACCACCATTATAGCAGAACACATCTTTTTTATCGTCTACGCGTTCATCAATTAAAGTGATTCTAAGCCCTTTATTTAAGAATGCAAGCTCACGAAGACGTGTTACTAGAGTATCATAATTAAACTCTGTAGTTTCTTGGAATATTGTAGGATCTGCTTTAAAAGTTACAGTTGTTCCAGTACGATCTTTCGCACAAGTTTCTGTAACTCGCATGGCCTCGCAAGGATGTCCGCCATTTTCAAACCTTTGATAATGAACTTCACCATCACGATATACTCTTACTTCTAACCAAGTAGATAAAGCATTAACAACACTCGCACCTACACCATGAAGACCTCCAGATACTTTGTATCCGCCACCGCCAAATTTACCACCAGCGTGTAGGACTGTAAAAATTGTTTCAATAGTAGATAATCCAGTTTTTTGGTTAATACCAGTGGGCATACCACGTCCATCATCACGGACAGATACAGAATTATCTTTATGAACTACGACCTCGATATCATCACAGAAACCTGCTAATGATTCATCTACAGCATTATCAACAATTTCCCATACTAAATGATGTAAACCTTTTTCACTGGTAGCACCTATATACATACCAGGACGTTTTCTTACGGCTTCTAATCCTTCTAAAACTTGAATATCGCTATCTGAATAATTATTTTCCATTATTTTCCTCCTCTATAATTAAACCATTTGTTACTTTAAATATTTTAGCGTTCTTTAGTAATTTCTCATCAACATTATCTATTTCGGTAGTGGTAATAAATGTTTGCATATCACTATCTATTAAATTTAAAATATTATTGATTTTTTCAGTATCTAACTCACTAAATAAATCGTCTAATATTAAAATAGGTTTTTTATGCAAACGTTCTTCGATATATTTTATTACCGATAACTTATAAGAAATAATGCTATTTTTTTGCTCTCCGACCGAAGAAAACTCTTTTACAATTTCATTATCAACAATAAATTCAATATCATCGTGTTGTGGTCCATAAAGAGTTTTACCCATGATTATTTCTCTTGAGTAATTTTTTTCATACATATTTAGTAATTTTTCTTTATTTTTACCTAAGAACTCGCTTTTATATTTTAGTTTTAAGTGCCCCTTATGTGTAATTTCATAATATATATCTTCAATATAAGAATTTATTTCAGAAATAAATTTTGCCCTTATTTCCACAATTTTTAAACCAATATTTATCAATTGTTCAGTTAAGATATTTAAAAAATCACTTTCTTTTATATTCTTTTTATTTAATGCCTTTAAATAAGAATTACGCTGTTTTAATACTTTATTATAATTATTTAAATATAATAAATAGGTATTATTAATACTAGATATTTCAATATTTAAAAGCCTTCGTCTAGTCATAGGAGTGTCTTTAATCATTTTTAAATCGTCAGGATTAAATAAGATTATATTAACTTTAGTAATATAATCACTAATTTTGCTTACTTTATTATTATCAATTTTTATCCTTTTACCGGAGTCACTAATAATAATTTTGTGCTTATTAATTATGTTATCCTTAATTATTCCTTCAATTTTAGCAATGTTTTTGCCTTTTTTTATAACAACATTTTCATTACCTAAACGGAATGTTTTAGTTAGCCCTAAAATATATATAGCTTCGACTAAATTAGTTTTGCCCATTCCGTTTTGGCCATATATGATATTAGTTTTATCAGAAAAATTAATTTCTAATGAATCATAATTTCTAAAATTTAATAACTTTAAACTACTAACTTCCATTTTTTTGCCTCTACTTTGTTGTTATTTTAAAATGATAGGTATTTATGTACTCCTATACCTAGAATAATTATATCATAAAAAGTGACCATTTTAAAGGTATTTTTTCTCTTTTTGGACTCTTAATGTGATATCAAGTCGAGTTGCGCGAAGTAGTTGTTTATCAAATATAGCATAACTAATATTTAATAATAATTTTTGATGATTTAGAAACTCAATAACTACTTGTTTGGGTGAACAATATTCATAGTTTAAAACGCCTTTTAAATTAATCCAAATACATTTTTGATTACGAATAGAGTGAGTTGGTATTAGGATTATACCCGCTAATTCACTAATAATAATGGGAGGTTTATAACTTGTTCCAAGTATATAAGCACTACCTTTTTGACGACCTTCTAATGATGAACCATTTTGAATACAATTTCGTTCAATAATGTTGTTTATATTTTCGGAACTATTATAGATTTTAACTCTTTCTATAATTTTAGTTTTAGTTCCGTTTGGTATTAAAGCTAATGTTTCATTAGTTATATTATATAGCATAAAAAATGCCCCCTTCATGTAAAATAACTATGTTATATCACATAAAGAGCGCAAAATTTGTCGAACGGTGAAAAATTAATAAGTTTTTATAGGTAAAATTAATTGAATTAATGATTCATCAGTTAAAGATTTAATGATTATTGGTTTAACATCACTATTTAGAAGTAATAATATTTCTTCTTCAGCCATTGTTTTAATAGCTTCTAACATATATTTAGAAGAGAAAGAAATTTCAAGACGTTCACTATTATTAGTTTCTACATTAATTGTTTCTTCAACTTTACCAATTTCCGAAGCAAAGGAATTTATAATCATTTTGGTATTTTCTAATGTCATTTTAACGATATTTTTATCTTTGCCTTGAGTTAAAAGAGCAGCTCTATCTATAGCATCATTAAATTCTTTTTTATTAACTTTTACAATATAAGAAAATTCACTAGGAATAAGATTTGAAGTATTTGGATAGCTTCCACTTAATAGATTAGTTTGGAAATTTATATTTTTATAGATAAATAAGGCTTTATTATTAAAGATATGAATTTCAACATCTTCATCATCTGTTATAATACGTTCAAGCTCCATAATATTTTTACCTGGAATTACAATTTCTGTATCTTTTTCAATTTCATTATCTAATTTGATATTCTTTTTAGCTAAACGATAAGAATCCGTAGCGACTGTTTCTAAAACATTTTTATTAAATTTAAAGTTAACACCTGTTAAGATAGGTCTTAATTCTTGATTAGATATAGCAAATACGGTTTGATTTATTATAGTTTTGAAAATATCTCCTTTAATATTTATTGGTTCCTTACTTAATTCAAGTTTAACATCTGGATAATCATTAATATCTAAACAATTAAGATTATATTGATTATTATCAGTGTATATTTTAATTTTTAAACCATCAATTACTTCAAAGTTAATTATGTCGCTTGGCATTTTACGTACTATATCAAGGATATATTTGCTTTGTATAATTATGCCTCCTAGATTGGTAACTTGTTTAATTTTGTTATTCTCTATTAATACTTTGATTGTAAGTTCGGAATCACTTGCTGTTAAATATAAGCCTTCATTAGTTAATTCAAATTTTATGCCATTTAGTACAGGGATTACATTTTTAGTTGAGATTGCTCTTACAACATTGTTAAGTCCTTCTAATATTATATTTTTTTCAATTGTAAATTTCATACTATTTCCTTCTTTCTATTAAATATTAGTATTTATTATACTGTTAGTAATGTTTATAAGTGTTGTTTGCCTTTTATTTTAGGCAAAATTTTAATTTTTTGATGTTAATAAGTGAAGTTTTATTCACAAGTTTTTCTTTAGTTATCTACAATTTTGATTTTATCTCCTTAATGGTGTGCTCCAATTCACTATTTTTTAGGAGTTCTTTTTCAATTTTGTCACAAGCAAATATGACTGTTGAATGATCTTTTCCGCCAAATTCTAATCCGATTCTTGGGAAAGTTTCGTCAGTTTCCATTCGACATAAATACATAGCTAGTTGTCTTGGATGTGCGACTTTATTACTTCTTTTTTTGCCTTTTAAATCATCTATGGTTATGTGATAGTAATCAGCGACAGCTTTTTGAATTTTGGTAATATTATTGTTAGAATATATGTTTTTATTAACAAAGTCTTTCAGAGCTTCACAAGTAAATTCTAAATCTATACTTTTAGGAACACACATTGCAGTATAAGCCATTAAACGATTTATTGCACCCTCTAAAAATCTGACATCATTTTGACAAGCGTTAGCAATATATTCGATACTTTCTTCTTTGATTAAGTTTGCTAAACTTGTATTTTCTATTTTTTTTCTAATTATTTGACACCTTAAATCAAAGTCTGGAGGATAAATATCAACAGGTAATCCCCACATAAATCTTGATCTTAATCTTTCTTCTAGTATTTTTAAATCATCGGGAGAGCGATCACTACTAATAATTATTTGTTTATTTGATTGATGTAAGTAATTAAATGTATTAAAGAATTCTTGTTGGGTTTTTTCAGCTCCTACAAGGTACTGGATATCATCTATAATCAAAACGTCGACATTGCGGTATTTATTTTTAAATTCTGTAGCATATTCGATAGTGTTTTTAGCATTATCTGGATTAGCTATATTCGTGTATTCAGTCATAAATTCATCACATGTACAATATAATACTTTTCTGTTAGAGTTAGCAGTAATAAAATTTCCGATAGCATGCATTAGATGGGTTTTACCAAGACCACTTTTACCATATATAAATAATGGATTGTGGATTCGTCCTGGTGCTTCAGCAACGGCCATAGCAGCAACTTTCGCAAGTCGGTTAGTATCTCCAACTACAAAGTTTTCAAAGTTTAAATTAGGATTGAGGTTTGTTTTAAAATTATTGTTAGTATCTATATCGTTATTAACAACTGGGACTGGTATGTCCTCAACTTCGCTTTCTAAAACAAAATTTATATCATAAGTTATATTAGTAATATTAAATAGGGTTTTTTCGATTAGAGAGTAATAGTTGTCACCGAGCATTTTTTTATGTATTTCCATTGGTACTTCAAATGTAACTGTAGTATCTGTAAGAGTAATAATTTTTAAGTCATTAAACCAAGCATGAAATGATGCAGGATTTATTTCCTTATAAATGTTTTCCAAAAATAACTTGAGTAGCTCTGTACTTTCCAATAACCTCACCCCGCAATCTCTGCATTTATAATATAATTGTATCGCATTTCTTTTTTAAATTAAAGTCTAAAATTGAATTTGTTTGTAATTCACAACTTATAAACATAGTTTATGCCTTATAATATCGTATAAAATGATATTTATCAACACTATTCACAAATTTTTTTAGGAAAGGTTTAACAATTAACTTTTTATATTTTTTTATTTAATGTTAATTTTGTTAGTAATTTGTAAGGATAGTCCTTTTTATGTAGGAAACATGGGGAAAAGTTGATACAAGTGATTTGTGGATAACTTGTAATTTATACACATTTTAATTGAAACAGTATGTTTATAGATTAAATTTAAAAAAAATAACATACACCAGGCATTGTGTATAGGATGTTTATAGTTGAAATTATCCACATTATCCACAATTTAGTGTTAGTAAGTTTGATTTAGCTTGATTTTATAAGGCTTTTGATTATCTATTTGATTAAAGTGAGAAAGTAATATATGATAGGGATTAAGAATAATTTTATTTAGAATACTTAATTTTGGTTATTAGAATTTCATTAGATAAGGTTTATGATAAATGATTATAATAATATTTATATTATAATAGAGTAGATTAAAAGTAAAAGATGCATTTATTCTTTATAGTGGATGGTAATTTTGTTCTAAAAAACTTGACTAAAATTAAATAAAATATTATAATTAAACCACTTGAATTTTTAAGGAGGTGCAAGTTATGAAGAGAACATATCAACCTAATAATCGTAAAAAAGCTAAAAAACATGGATTTTTTGCTCGTAAAGAAACTAATATTTTAAAAAATAGACGTAAAAAAGGTCGTAAAGTTTTATGTAAATAACACACACTTAAACGTGGTGTTTTTTTTCATGAGTATTTATTGGATGTGATAAATTTTGAAAAAATATGAAATTGTTAAAAAAAATGATGAGTTTAATGATATAATTAATACAGGGAAGTTTTTTCGAAATAAATATTATTGTATATATTATAAGGATAATAATGGTAACTTTCCAAAGTTTGGTTTAGCTGTTAGTAAAAAGTGTGGGAATGCAGTAGTGCGAAATAAAATAAAAAGGCAACTTAGAATGATTGTAGATAATCATAAAAATATGTTTTCAGTAAATAAAAATTATATTATAATGGTAAGAAAAGAGATTATTAATTTAACTTTTAAAGATATGGAGTTATATTTAGTGAATCTTTTTCAGGAAAGGAACAAAAATGAAAAAAATTAAATTAGGCATTTTAGTAGTACTATTATTAACGCTTACTGGTTGCGGTAATAGCAACTATATAATGGATGGTAAAAAACAAGTTCAAAATGAATCAACAGGGCAAATATTGCAAAAAGATATTTTATGTCGACCTGAAGATAAAGAATTGGATGAACTTTATACTAAATATAAGGATCAAACAAAAGTAGAATATGATAAACTTCCAGTTTGTTCAGATTTTAAACTTTCGAGTAATAAGTCTAGTGGTATTTGGGAAGGAATATTTGTTAAACCTTTAGCATTTATTATTTTGAAATTAGGTAGTTTGCTAAATAGCTTTGGTTTATCAGTAATTTTAATTGGTTTAGCTATTAGATTAATATTAATGCCAATATCTCGTAAAACTATGAAGCAATCTAGTAATATGAAAAAAGCTCAACCAGAATTAGCAAGAATTGAGAAGAAGTATGCTAATAAAAATGATAATGAATCTATGATTGCAAAAAGTCAAGAAATGATGATGGTTTATAAAAAATATAATATTAGTCCTTTTGGTAGTTGTTTATTAGCGTTTATTCAGTTACCTTTATTCTTTGCATTCTTACAAGCTATTAATAGAACACCAGCAATATTCGAAGATAAATTTCTAGGTTTAACTTTAGGAAAAACTCCAATGGTTGGATTATTTCAATCACATGAATGGGCTTATGTAATTATTATAGTTTTAATTATTTTAACAACTTATTTATCTTTTAAAAATGCTATGTCTACGTCTCAGACAGGAAATCCAGAAATGGAAAAACAAATGCAATTTACTTTTAAATTTATGATTGTTATGATTTCAGTAGCTTCATTATATTTATCGACTGCAATCGCATTATATTGGATTGCAACTAATGGTTTTGTAGTTTTACAAAATTATGTATTTAAAAAAATGGATGAAAGAGATGAAAAAAGAGATTCTATAATAAAACCTAATAAGGATAATAAAAAGAAAAGAGGTAAATAGTAATGAATGTAGTAAAAGAAGTAGCAAAAACAAAAGAAGATGCTTTAGCGCAAGTTTTAGCAAAATTAAATGCTAATGAAACAGAAGTTAATTATTCGTTTTTAGAGATAAAAGGCGGGTTATTTAAGGGAACTACTTATGAATGTACAGGATTTCTTAAATTAGATGTTTTAAATGACGCTGTAGATTATTTAAAGAATATTTTAGATGGTATGGGTATTGATGTAAAAATGGAAGTTAGTACCAAAAATGATGTCACTACTATTAAGATGTATTCGTCTAAAAATGAAATAATAATTGGTCGTAATGGACAGAATTTAGAAGCATTGACAGTAATAGTAAGACAGTTTATAAAAAATATTACGCCTAATGGTCCTAGAGTTATGTTGGACGTTGAAGATTATAAAGATAGACAATTAAAAAAATTAGAGAGATTAGCAAAGAATTTAGCTCGTGAAGTACTTAAAACTAAAGTAGATGCAGAAATGGATAATATGAATTCTTATGAAAGAAGAGTGGTTCATAATGCTCTTACAGATTTTAAAGGAATTAAGACGGAAAGTGTTGGAGAGGAACCTAATCGTCATATAGTTATTAAATATAATAAAGATTAAACTACTTGAGAGTAGTTTTTTTTATGTAAAAAATAACAACTTAAAAAAGTTGCTATTTATAGATTTTAATTGGAATTATATATGGATATTTTTTGACAATAGTAATTAACTAAATCATTAATGTTATCTTCTTTAGTTCTATTATTATATTTTATAAAGAATTCATGAACTAGAGTATATACATTATTGGCATTGTATGATAAATCTTCTTTTTTTAATGAGTTTAGGAGATTAAATAAATAATAATAACAGATTAGAGGAATGTTAGCATATTTTTTGATTTCAAGTAATTCTCTGATGTTTTTATTATTTTTTATTAATAAACTATTAATTTTTTCATAGAATTGGTCAACTTCATTTAAAATATCTAAAAATTCATTTCTTAAGAGGTTTATTTTTTCCGGCTCTTTAAACATAAAAATTTCTTTATTTTTATTAAATTCTTTTAAAATATTGGTAACTTTAATATTACTAAAATCATTTGGTTTTATTTCTTTTTCCTTTTGATAATAGAATAACGATGCTAATTTGAATGTTAACATGTTAGCTGATCTTTTTTGATTGAGAGGAGGTAATATAATGTTTTGATATTTTTGTGTTATGCTTTTTTCATAATTTAATATTTTAATATCACAGATTAAACTCCACATTCTATATGAATTTTCTTTAATTGTTGAGGCGTTTTTATTTAGTCTGATAAAGTGTTCAACAGCACTGAAACTTTTGTTATTATTATCATCTATGCTAATTATTACTAGTTCATAATTTAAAATTTTGTTTTGATACTCTTTTGCCAAGTTTTTTTCATGTTTAGATGAATTAATTTGACAATCATTTAAAAGATAGTGTATTCTTAAATCCTTGAGAGCAAAATTTCTTTTATTTGAATATTCTTTTTCGCCATTTTCGTTATAAAAATAACTATCAAAGAAACCAATAACGCTAAGCAATCTTTGTTGGCCATCAACAACTTCAGTTACTAGTTTGTTGTTATAATTGTTATATACTAAAATATAAGGTACAACAATATCTAACAAAATGCTTTCTATTATTTTGGAAGATAGAGAAATGTTCATGCATTCTTGTCTCTGATAGTAGGGTCTTAAATTGTAACTATTGCTTTTAATATCTTCAAGTAGTGTAGAAATTTTTGATTTGTTAAATTTGTATGAAAAATGATTTTTGTATAATCCATTAATACTATCTATTGTTCCATATGTTTTTTTGGGTTCATTATTTACGAAATATTTATCCATATTATATCCACTTACCATTGAAAAGTATTTTGATACATAATAATATTTGTTGTATATGTTTTTTTGGTAATGTGATTGAAATGATTCGAATATTTTTTCTGTTTCTTCTTTATTTGCAAAATATTCGAGATATTTCATGAAATCAAAGGTTTCTAAATTTCCTAATTTATCTTTTCTTATAATGGAGATTAGCCAATATGTTGCATCTAAAAAAGGTTTAGTATGCAGAATTTTATATTTCTTCCATTTTTGAGTATTAATTAAACGTTCATTAATTAAAGTTATATTTAAATCAAAATCTTGGAAGATTTGATTTTTATCAAGATTATTTATATTAGGATAGTAATTTTCATCTATTCTAGATTGTATATTTTTGGTGTAACTATAATTGTATATATTAGAATATGTCGAAGCTATTAATAGTCTACAGTTTAATAAAATATTATCAATTTTATTTTTTTGAGTTCGGCCATTAAATTGTTTCATATTTTCAAGTATTTCTAAAAAGTTGTTTTCAGTTAATATTTTTTCTCTTATTTTATTGGTAATGTAATCTTCAGAAAATTGTGCTTTTTGAAATTCTTCTTTTTCTAGTTTTAAACCTGTATTATATAATATATGTAAGTATCTTTCTATTTCAATTTCTTCTTCATTTGATAAAATTTTATCGCTTTTATTATAACTATAGTCTATAAAATTAATAGGTTCGCTTTTAAGAAAATAATTTCTTTCATCTTCAGTTAATGTTTCAAATTTTTTGCCAGCTAAAAACTTTAGTTGTTTAAGACCATTATTATTTAAAGTTAATTTATTGCTGCAAAAGTTAATAATTGCAATGTATCTTTGGTATCCATCAATTATAGTCGTATGATCATTTCCAATAAATCTTACAATTGGTTGCAATGAACATCTTAAAAAGATGCTTTCAATATAGCTTGTTTGCTCTGTAATATTCCATTTTCTAAATGTTTCAAATGGTCTATCTACAATGTTCATTTCATTGTTTTTGAATATGGTATATGGTCGTATATCATGGTTATCATGCTGTAAATTAGTAATTAGGGCATGTAAACAAATTTCGTTATTTTCTTGATTCATAAATATTTTTCTCCTTTTGGCTTGTTACATTATCACGAAAAATGCTAAATGAAAACAACCTATATGCAATATTTTTATAGTTTTTAATAATTTGTTGCTGTATAATTAAAAATGTAGAATGGGAAGTTTTTTGTTGAATAGTGTGTTAAAATTTAGAATAGTGCTAAAATTAGTTAGAAAAGAAAGAAATTTGACTCAAATGGTAATTGCAGAAAGGTGTAATTTAAGTGTTAACTATATAGTGAAAATTGAAAGAGGTATAAGTATTCCTACTTTTGAAGTTTTTATTAGTTTGTGCAATGGTTTAGAAGTAAAAATGACGGACTTTGCTAAAAAAATGGAAGATTTAAATTATATATGTGAAAGTATTTATTTTTTAGATTTAAGTAGTTTAAAAAGTAAAGTTAGAAAATCAAGATTTTTTTTGTGTAATTTTTTGTTAAATGTTAGAAAAGACAATGGGATTACGCAAATCAATTTTGCTAGGGAAATACACATAGATATGACTTATTATGGATTTATTGAAAGAGGTGTTTCTAATCCAACTATAGGTAAAATTTTTAATATTTGTAATTCTGTAAATATTAGTTTTTATGATTTATTATTATATATTGAAAATAATTGTTTGTAATTATATGGCTTTTCTTTTTTTATTAATTAACTAAATATTAATAATATCATAAAATATTTTAGAGGAAGGTGAGCTTATATGGCAAAAAAAAGAGTGGTAATTGACCCTGGGCATGGTGGGGAAGATCCTGGGGCTAGTGCTAATGGTATTGTCGAGAAAGATTATACTTTAAAAATTAGTCAATATATGGCAAATAGGTTAAATGATTTAGGAATAGAAAATGCTTTAACAAGAAATAGTGATGTAACTTTGGATGCGACAAATAGGCCTAAAAAAGCGCAGAGTTTGTTTGGGACAGGGAATGATGTTATTATGGTGTCTAATCACATAAATGCAGGGGGTGGCGATGGTGCAGAAGTAATCTATGCCTTGCGTAACAGTGACGCTCTATCAAGAACAATAGCTAATGAATTTATAAAATCAGGTCAAAATGTTAGAAAGTATTATCAAAGAAGACTGCCTAGCGATTCTAGCAAAGATTACTATTATATGCTTCGAAACACCCCAAATAATGAATCGATAATAGTAGAATATGGATTTTTAGATTCTTCTGGTGATGATGTTAATCAATTAAAAAACAATTGGCAAGAACTTACAGAGGCAGTAGTAAGAGCGCTAGCAAGTTATATTGGTGTTCCGTATACTCCGCCAAAAGGATCAGAAAGTAATTATTATACAGTTAAAAAAGGTGATACACTTTATAGTATAGCTCGTAATTATGGAGTAAGTGTAGATTCATTAAAATCTTTAAACAATTTAACAAGCAATAATTTAACTGTGGGTATGACACTAATGCTACCTACTACACCAGACATTCCAACTAGTGAAGAATTATATATTGTAAAAGCAGGAGATTCCTTATACAAAATAGCAAATATGTTTAATATGACTGTAAATGAACTTAAATCCTTAAATAATTTAACTAGTAATAATTTAAGTATAGGTCAACAGTTAAAAGTAGTGAAAGAGGAAATGCCAAGTGCTAATACTTATGTGGTAAAAGCAGGGGATAGTTTATATAGTATTGCTAAAAATTTTGGTTTAAGCGTAGATTCGTTAAAAAGTGCCAATAATAAAACTTCTAATATGTTGTCTATAGGAGAACAGTTGGTAATTCCAAGTATAAGTGGACCAAGTAATGGAACTTATTATACAGTTAAAGCAGGAGATAGTTTATATAGCATTGCAAAAAAATATAATACAACCGTTGAAGAATTAAAAAGATTAAATAATTTAGTTAATAATACTTTAGCAATTGGTATGAATCTTAGAGTTATGTAAATTAAGATAGTAAAAATAAAAATAACCTCGTATCTTCTTATAGTAACGAGGTTTTTATGTGTCTTTTTAATTATTTTTTGGGCTAATTACGACAAATTATATTAAATTTTTTAGTTATATGTTATAATTGATTATAAGAAAGGAATATATAAAAATGAGACAAAGAGGATTTGAAATTGCAAAAGGATGGGAAGATAAAGGGATTAATTTGCCAGTTAGAAAAACTAAAAATTCGGCGGCATATGATATAGAAGCTGCAGAAGATGTCACAATTCCAGCTTATAAGCCTGGTATGAAGCCAACACTTATTCCAACGGGATTAAAAGCTTATTGTATGGAAGATGAATGGTATATGCTTGCTAATCGAAGTTCTGGACCTAAAAAAGGTTTTATTATGGCTAATAGTATTGGCATTATTGATGCTGACTATTATGGAAATGAGTCTAATGATGGTCATTTTATGTTTCAATATTTTAATTTTATGGATCATGATATTGAAGTTAAAAAAGGCGATTGTATTGGTCAAGTAATATTTATGAAATATTTAACGGTAGATGATGATAAAGCGGAAGGTATTAGAACTGGCGGCTTTGGTTCAACAGATAAAAAATAAAAATCTCATTAGAGATTTTTTTTAATATATTTGGGTACATGTCCCACTTTGAGGTCGATAAAAACAATGATTTTTGTATTTTCCAGCTAAAGGTTGACTATACCAAGTAGAGCCACAGGTTGTAGAGCTTGAACCTGGAGCGTAGAACCATAAGGAATGAGTAGCAGGATAATAGTATTCACCATTTAATATTCGTTTTGCAAGATTTTTTTCGCTGGTAGTAGAGGAACCATAAAACAAAGGAGAAGATGCTCCGACAAATTGGTTTTTCTGAAATATCGCATCAGTTATACTATCTATATCTTTAAAAGTATAGCAATCACCTAAAACTCGGTTTACTACCACATTTCCAACCATTAGCATTCCGAGATCTCCTTCAGTTTGTGCTTCAGCCCGCATTAGTCTTGCTAATAAGTCAAGTTCTTTGGTTGTGTAATTTACTATCATAATAATCACCTAATTTATTATATGATTGGTAATTATTTAAGTTATAATTATTTATCTATTTTTAATAAGCATCCTGTATGACTTTTTAGTTCTTCAGGCATATTATTTTCATCATATATTATAAATTCTTCAGGTATTTCTTCTTCTAATTGTTCATAAGGATTTATAATTTGTACAATAGGAAGATTAATTTCAGAGTAATAATAAAATAGGTTTTGACATATAAAATTAAATTGAAGTTCCCACATATCTTGATCAAAAGCGCCATCTTTTAAACGGTGATCTTCAATATCTAGAAATAAAACTCTTTTTTTATTTTTGTAATTTTTAACGCCTTCTCTAGTTAAGTCCATTAAATCTGTTGCAGCTTTTTTAAAGTCTTCATTCTTATATATATAATGATAAACAGCAATTACTTTTTCATCTTTTTTTGGTTTAGCTATTTTAGGCATTCTCATTTTTTCAATAATTTTAGGTGTTTTAGCAGCATTTACAATTTCATACCAAGAATCCCTTAATTCTTTTAATTGCTTTCTTTTTGATGGACTGTCACCAAATAAATCATGACAATATGAACATAATGCTACAGCATTATCAATTGTATCAGGACCCTTTTCATTTTGAGGAATTATATGATGAATATCAACAAAGGGACGATGACATATAACACATCTCCCATCTGATTTACGTCTTACTTCTTTTTTAATTGATTCTTTAAAAGGCATACTTCTCACCTTCTTTATATTATCAAAATTTTATCAAAATTTCTATAATAAATTTTGGCTTATTTAGTTATTTATATTTTTTATTATTCATATATAGATAGTGTAACAAAAAATAGTAGAAAAATATTTAAAGTTATGGTATAATGATTTCACACGTAGGGGCGTGGTATAATGGTAGCATAGGAGTCTCCAAAACTTTTGATGGGAGTTC
>CANSFH010000001.1 GCA_947646115.1 uncultured Mycoplasma sp. | reverse complement strand
AATTTATCAAAAGAGGAAATAGAAAGTTTAAATGAAAACTAACTATTTCTTTTTTATATATAAAGCAAAAAATAATTTTGTCACAAAATAGAACAAAATATATTGAAAAACTATCAATAATATTGTATATTAGAAATATATCATAGAAAATAGACATAGTAAGAGAAGTTTTGACAACATTTGTCGAAGATAATGAAAAGAAAATATTAAAGTATTAAAATAAGTAAGTAAAGGATTGATAGTATGAAAAAAAGTATAGTAGTAGTAGGAATAGTAACACTTTTAATAGGAATATCACTTACATTTAAAAAAGAAGAAAAAGAACTAATCAATATAACCAACAATGAAAATAATACTTTAGCATTCTTTATAGAAGAAGAAGGCAACTATAAAGGAGTAGAAACACTACCAACAAGTGGTTATACTTTAAATGAAGAAAAAAGTTTTTGTTCCAATGGCGCACAACCAACTTGGAGTGATAACTCACTTGAAATATTAAGCTTAAATAGTTCTAATACAAACTGTTACCTTTACTTTGATGAAAACTGTGGTACAGTTTGTAAAACAATATTAGACAATATAACTGTAAATGAAGGAACCCCAAATTTTGGTGTAACAGCGTGTGCAGCGAATCTAGCAAATGGATATCCTTGTGGTGATACAACAGCAGCTGTATACAAAACTCAAGATGATGATGGCGATACATATTATTGGCGTGGAAGCGCTGAAAATAATTATGTAAAATTTGCAAATAAGTTCTGGCGAATTATTAGAATAAATGGTGATGGAACAATAAGAATTATTTATGATGGAGAAAGTGCCAGAGCAAATGGAACGACATTAAATGTTGAAACGAGTAAATTTAATATATCTAATTCAGATAATATGTATGTAGGACTCAAATATACAAGCGGAGAAGTACACGGAACAGGGACAAAATCAACAATACTAGAGGCATTAGAAACATGGTACAATAATAATATAGCAAGTTATGCAAGTAAAATAGATACAAATGCCGGATTTTGTGGCGATAGAACACCAAGTACAAATAGTACAACAAGTAATGGAGAAGGAGGAACAGGAACAACTACAACATATTATGGAGGACACCTAAGATTAGTAACAAATAAAACTCCAGTGTTAACATGTCCTAGAGAAGACCTTTACACAGTAACAGGAGCAACAAAAGGAAATAAAAGTTTAGATTATCCAATAGGATTAATAACAGCAGATGAAGTAAATATGGCTGGTGGTATAAATTTTAATTATGGTTATTATCTATATACTGGTAAAGACTACTGGACTATGACACCTGCTAGTTATGATAAAAATTATTCATATCCAGCAACAGTTTTTAATTTAATTTGGACCGGAGGATTTCAAAGAGGGGAGACGTACGCAGCTTCTGGTGTACGCCCAGTAATAAATCTTCGTTCAGATGTAGAATTAACAGGTACAGGAACAATGAGTGACCCATATGTCGTAGTAGGAGGAAACTAAAATGCAAGAAAAGAATAAAAAAATGCTTTTACTAGTTGGAGTTCTCCTACTTGTAGGTGGTATATCTTTTGCTTACTTTGTAGGTAAAACAGTATTTGGCGGAAATGGAGCTAATGTATCAGGAACAACTGCTACCATAAATGGTGCAACTCTAAATGTTGAAGGCAATTTGTCATTTAATGATTTAGATATTCTACCAGGTCATCAAACAGTATCCAGTATAAAAGTAACAGCAACAGGAAATAATGAAACAGTATTATATAATTTAATTTGGAATGGCACAAATAGTTTAAATACACCATTAAATTATAAAGTATATAAAACAACAGAAAGAAAAGAAGTCACAGCAACTTGTGAAAAGAAAACAAAAATCGAAAATGGAGCTCAAATATTAAATGAAGAATGTACAATATCTAACCTAGAATCTTTAGGAGATGTTGTATCATCAGGTATAATAAATAAAAATACTGAAACAACAAAAGAAATACTAGTTTCTAATGAATATATAGAAGCAACAAGTGAAGGTAATGAAGTATATTATTATGTAATATTAGAATATCCAAATCTAGAACAAAGTCAAAATGAAGATTTAAATGGAACATTTAATGGAACAGTAACAGTTGAAGGAAGTAATACTAAAGCAGATATCAATATTGTAAAAGTATATACAGAACAAAATGATGGCAACTATAAAGAAACAACAAGTATTCCAAAGAAAGAAGAATTACTAGTATTTAATTCAGAAAAAAGTAGTTGTACCAATAGTGCAACACCAAGTTGGAACAGTGATAAATGGAGTTTAAAAGTAAATAATCTAACAACAAGTGGAACAGACTGTAACCTTTACTTCAAAAGAGGAGCAAGTTCTAATATTCTAGCAAATGTAACAGTAAATGAAGGAACACCAGATTTTAGTCAAGTAGCAACCAGTGATGAAGGAGTATTTAAAACTCAAGACGATGATGGCACAAGTTATTATTGGCGAGGAGCAGTAGAAAACAACTATGTTAAGTTTGCTAATAAATATTGGCGAATAATAAGAATAAATGGTGATGGAAGTATCAGATTGATATATGATGGAACAAGTATACATGCAAACGGATCGTCAACGAGTGATAGTATAGCAGTTGCAAGTCAGACTTTTAATGCAAATTATAACAATAACATGTATGTAGGGTTCAAGTATACAAGTGGACAGGTTCATGGGTTAGAAAATAAATCAAATGCACTAACACAACTAGAAACATGGTATAATAACAACCTAGCAAGTTATGCAATTAAAATAGATACAAATGCAGGATTCTGTGGCGATAGAACACCATATACAAATACATCAGGAACAGCTTCAGGAGGAGGGACAGGAACAACTACAACATACTATGGAGCCTATATAAGAGTGCATATGAATAGAGCACCAAGATTAAATTGTCTAATTGAAGACTTATATACAATAAGCGAAGCGAACATAGGAAATAAAGCCTTAACATATCCAATAGGACTAATAACAGCGGATGAAGTAAGTATGGCAGGAGGAGTATACGGAACATTAAATCAAAGTTATTACCTATATACAGGTCAAAAATACTGGACTTTGTCTCCGTGTTATGGCAACACCGGTGTTGGCGTGTTCTATGTGGATTCGGGTGGCTACCTCCACGCTAACAACGTGAGCAGCACGTATGGTGTGCGTCCAGTAATAAATCTGAAAGCTGATGTAGCATTAACAGGTTCAGGAACTTCTACTGACCCATATGTCGTAGTAGGAGCAAATTCCTAGTAAATTTTTAAAGTAACTAATGAAAGTTACTTTTTTCTTTGCTTAATGTTTGGTATAATTATTTTGGTGAAGTAATATGAAGTTTACATATAAATTAGAAAAAGTAGAAAAAAACACTAAAGCTCGTTTAGGCTCGTTTGAATATAATGGCAAAAAGTTTGAAACTCCTATGTTTATGCCAGTTGGTACTCAAGCTACCGTTAAAACATTATCTCCTGAAGAATTAAAAGAAGTAAATTCAGGCATTATTCTTGCTAATACTTATCATTTATGGTTAAGACCAGGAGAGGATACTGTATCTCATGCGGGAGGCCTTCATAAGTTCATGAATTGGGATCAACCTATTTTAACTGATAGTGGAGGATATCAAGTGTTTTCTCTAGCTAATCCTAAAAATATATCTGAAGAAGGAGTTAAATTTAAAAATCATCTTAATGGTGATGAACTATTACTGACTCCAGAAAAATCTATTGAAATTCAAAATAAGCTTGATAGTGATATTGCTATGTCATTTGATGAATGTCCTCCTGCTAGTGCTAATCATGACTACATGAAAAAAAGTATTGAAAGAACACTACGCTGGGCTAAACGGGGTAAAGACGTTCATAGTAATCCTAACCAAATGTTATTTGGTATTGTACAAGGTGGAGCTTATCAAGATTTACGTGAATATTCTGCTAAAGAAACTGTTAAATTAGATTTTGATGGTTATAGTATTGGCGGTGTTGCTAATGATCATGAATCTAAAGAAGATATGTATAAAGCTATTGATTATTCTATTCCATTTTTACCTGAAAATAAACTTCGCTATTTAATGGGCGTAGGGGAACCAATTGATTTAATTGAAGGAACTATTAGAGGTATAGATATTTTTGATTGTGTATTACCAACTCGTTTAGCTCGTCATGGTCATGCCTTTACTAAATACGGTAAAATAAATCTAAAAAATGCTAAATATAAAGAAGATTTTACTCCTATAAGTGATACTTGTGATTGTTATGCCTGCAAATACTATACAAAAGCTTATATTAAACATTTAATAAATGCTGATGAAACTTTTGGGGCTAGACTTTTATCAATTCATAATATTAGATTTTTAATAAAACTTATGGAAGATATGCGTGAAGCAATAAGAAATGATAATATATTAGAATTTAGAAAAGAATTTATTAAAAATTATTATGGTGATAAATATGAGCAATAATAAAGTAATAACTTTAACTGTAGTAGTTATTATTGGCATGATTATTGTTCCAACTATTTATAAAATATATACTGAACACAATAATGATTTAATTAATGTTGTTGAAAAAGAGTTTACTTATTATGCTAAAAAGTGTTTTAACGAAGATAAATGTCAAAATAAAACAATTTATTTAAAAGATCTTTATAATAATAATTATTTAGAAGAAAAATTAACTAACCCTGTAAATAAAAAATATTATTCTGAAGAATCATATATCAATCTTGAAACTTACGAAATAAAATTAATATCGTAAGTTTTTTCTTTAATTAAAATAAAAAATAATTTTTTTGATAGATTGTCTTATGCGGACAAAGAAATATTAAACTAATATAGTTTAGATTTATTATTCTTTAATTATAAAATAAATGCTTTTGTAGTCGTAGAACTTAATACTAAAACGATGAAAATAAGTGATTGTGACCAAGTAATGTTTTATACTAAATTAGTAGAAATACATGAAAGAACAAACTCATAAAAAAACAGTTGATTTATTAATTGCTAAAGAAAAAGATAAATATATTATTAAATATGCTACTGATAAAGGATTATTTGCTATATCTTATAAAATTACAAATTAAAAAATCCTTTTAAGGATTAATTATTTTTTCTTATGAAATATTTTTAATTTAAAGTTTTTACCAAAAGAACCGCCTAAAGCACTACTTGCTAAAAGTATTATATAGTAAATAATTCTATCTAATTTAAAGTCACTTTTAAAAAACACCAAATTTATCACTACAAGTAGCAAAATACATAGTAATCCTAATTTAACCCCAACTATAAATCCTTTTTCTTTGGTATCAGCACTAATTCTTGAAGCTACAATAAAAAATGATAAAGCAGTTAAAATAACACCTAATTTACTTATAAAAGCGCTATTGATACCTGTTAGATTAATTAATGAAGTAATTATTGCTATTACTACTATAAATATAAAAAATATTCCTATATATTTTAAATATTCCAAAACTTTATACATAAAATCACCTTAATAATATATATTATATGATTAAAAAAATATGAATAAGTTCATAATATATTTAGGTGATTATAATATGGAATTATTTAATGTTGTATTTAGAACATTATTCTTTTACTTTTTTATTACATTAGCTTATCGAATCATGGGCAAAAGAGAAGTAGGCCAATTAGGAATTATTGATTTAATAGTCTCAATCCTTATTGCTGAATTAGTTGCAATTAGTATTGAGAATAACAAAGATTCAATCTTTTTAACTATTCTTCCTATTAGTATTTTAGTAGTATTAGAATTAGCACTAGCCTATATTTCAGTTAAATCTCGAACATTTAGAACACTTTTTGGTGGCAAACCTTCACTAATAATTGTAAATGGTAAAATTAATTATCATGAAATGGTTAAACAACGTTATAGTATGGATGATTTATTATTAAGTCTTCGTCAAAAAGAAATACGTAATGTCGAAGAAGTAGAATATGCTTTTTTAGAGCCTAATGGCAAACTTTCTATTTTTAAGTATAATTTCTTTAGGATGAAAACAGCTTATCCAATGCCTATTATTGTTGATGGCTCAATTCAAGATAAAGCTCTTAAATATATTCATAAAACAAAGAGCTGGTTAGAATTAGAACTTAATCAAAAGAAACTAAATGTTAAAGATGTATTTTATGCTTTTTACCGTAAAAATAAAATATATATTGTTAAAAAAAGTGAAACAATAAAATAATAATTATTGCACTTCTGATTAAAATTTATTATAATTTTCATAGGAGTTGTTTATGGAAAGAATAGATAAAATTAATTATTATTTGGATATGGCCGAAGTGGCTTTAGAGCGCGCTACCTGCCTTAGGAGAAAATGGGGAGCAGTCATTGTTAAAAATGATGAAATAGTTTCAACTGGTTATAATGGCTCACCAAGAGGACGCAAGAACTGTACAGATTTACAATACTGTACAAGAGAAAAAATGCAAATTCCAAGAGGGGAACGCTATGAATTATGCCGTAGTGTTCATGCTGAAGCTAATGCCATAATTAGTGCATCAAGAACAAACTTACTCGATAGTACTCTTTATATGGTCGGAAAAGAAGCTCAAAGTAACGAATATGTAAAAAATGCTAATTCTTGTGCCATGTGTAAAAGAATGCTTATTAATGCAGGCATCAAACAAGTAATCGTACGTGATACCAAAACCGAATATCGTGTTATTGATGTTGAAGATTTTATCAAAAATGATGAAACTTTAGAAATGGTTAAAGGTTATTAGCCATTTTTTCATATTCTTTTGACATTCTGCCTATTATATTGTAATATATTTAATCAGGTGATTAAAATGTCAAAATATAATGCAGACTTTGAAATTGAAACTGAAAGAGCTTATAATCCTAATGATACCATAAAAGCATATTTAAAAACGCTTCCTATTCCAGCCAAACATTTCATGGTTTTAGCTCTAAAAGAAGGTATAATGTTTGAAGCTGTACCAGTTGCAAGTATTGCAGAAATATTTAATATTAGTTTAGAAGAAGTAACAAATCTTTGTCAAGAAGCCGAAGCGATGATGTCTGTCTTAACTAATCCAATGGGCAAATTGACTAAATAATAAACGAGTATATAAAAATATTAAAGTTAAGAGCAACCTAGTTGTTCTTTTTTTGCTTTTCATGTTATAATTATAATGGTGATATATATGAATATAAAAGTTGTTTTTATGGGAACGCCCGATTTTGCTGTTCCAATATTAGAAACCTTAATTAAAAATACAGAAGTAGTATTAGTTGTAACTCAACCTGATGCTTATGTTGGACGCAAAAAAGTTTTAACCGCATCTCCCGTTAAAAGATATGCTTTAGAAAATAATATACCCGTTTTCCAACCAGAAAAGATTAAAACCAATTATGCTGAAATAGCAAAATACCATCCTGATTTGATAGTAACTTGTGCTTACGGCCAAATAGTCCCAGCTGAAGTATTAAATATTCCACGTCTAGGCTGCATTAATGTTCATGCTTCTTTATTGCCTAAATACCGAGGTGGTGCTCCTATACATCACGCTATTATTAATGGTGAGGAAAAAACAGGTATTACTATTATGTATATGGATAAAGGGATGGATACTGGAGACATTATTACAATGAAAAGTATTCCTATTGATAAAATAGATACCGTAGAAAGTATGCATGACAAATTAAGTACTTTAGGCGCTAGCCTACTAGAAGATACATTACCTAGTATAATTAATGAAACTAACTCTAGAACTCCACAAAATAGTCATGAAGCGACATATGCTCCAACTATAAAAAGAGAAGATGAACATTTAGATTTTAATGCTAGTGCTCTTAATATTTACAATAAAGTTCGAGGATTAAATTCTTGGCCACTAGCACATATGAGTTTAAATAACGAAGAAATTAAAGTAATAGAAGGATATATAGGCGAATCTCATAATACTAAACCAGGAGTAGTTGTAAAAATCATTAAAGATGCTATAGGTATTTCATGCCAAGACAAAATATATTACATAACTAAACTTAAACCTTTTGGTAAAAAAAGTATGCAAACTAGAGATTATCTCAATGGAATAGATAAAAATAAAATTTTAAATAAAGAAGTAAAGTAGGTGAATTATGGCTCGTAATAAAAATGAGAGTTCTCTTAAAAAAAAGATTAATGAAATGAAAAAAACTTCTAAAGGCAGTGCTATATTAAAACTTATCGGTTGGATCGTATTCTTTTTTGCTCTTTTAATATTTTGTGGTATTTCATCTATAATTACAAAAAATATGCCAGAATCTAAAAAGAATAGTACAACAAATACACCTATAAATAAACCAATAGACAACCCAACCAAGCCTTCTAATACTAAAAGTATTAAAGATTATTTTCAAAAATTATTAAATAATGATTACTCTTATAATTTTGAAATAACTTCTCATGACGTAAAATATATATTTAAAGGAACTAAAGAAAATAATATCGACACCGGATATAAAGAAACACCAAATGGTATAATTAAATATTCAATAGAAAATGAGAATACATATGAAGAACTTGTCGATA
Source organism: uncultured Mycoplasma sp. (assembly GCA_947646115.1). Taxonomy (GTDB): domain Bacteria; phylum Bacillota_I; class Bacilli_A; order RF39; family UBA660; genus Caccenecus. The sequence goes on along the minus strand of CANSFH010000001.1, from coordinate 104,609 downwards.
GTAAAGTGCCAATTACTAATTTGTATGAGAATTTAGAACCTAAAATATTAAATATATCTACACTAATAGAAGTATTAAACAACTTAACTTTTGAAAAAAATGATTCAACCTTTAAATCTAAAGACATAGTAAATGATTATATAATAACAGTGAATGAAAATAATATTGTAAATATTTTTATAACTAGTGCAGACTATGAATATAATTTAAATTTTGATATAAAAGAGGTGCAATAATGAAAAGAAATCTCTTTGACTTAACTAGAGAAGAATTAGAAGAATACTTTTTAAGTATTGGTGAAAAGAAATTTAAAGCTCTGCAAGTATATGAATGGCTTTATGAAAAAAGGGAATATAATATTGACAATTTTACAAATATAAAAAAAGAAATTAGAGAAAAGCTAAAAACTGATTTTGTAACAGATTTCATTACTATTGAAAAAAAAGAAGAAGATGAATTAACTAAAAAGTATTTATTTCGTTTGCCAGATGATAATTTTATTGAAGCAGTTGTAATGTACCATGATTATGGCAATTCCATCTGTGTTTCAAGTCAAGTTGGATGTAACATGTCTTGTCGTTTTTGTGAATCAGGTCGTCAGAAAAAAATTAGAAATTTAGCATCTTATGAAATAGTTGAACAAATTTTGAAGGTGGAAGAAGATTTAAAAATTCGTATTTCCAGTGTTGTTATCATGGGTATTGGCGAACCTCTTGATAACTATGATAATATTATTCGTTTTATAAAAATAATTAATGATGATAAAGGAATAAAAATCGGAGCTCGTCATATAACACTTTCAACTTGTGGTTTAGTACCTAAAATATATGAATTATCAAAATTGCCAATTCAAATAAATTTAGCTATTTCTCTTCATGCTTCTAATAATGAATTACGAAATATGTTAATGCCTGTAAATAAAGTGTATACAATTGACGTTCTAATTAAAGCAATTAAGGACTATTTGCAAGTTACAAGTAGACGAGTAACAATAGAATATGTTATGCTTAATAATATAAATGATAGTAAAGAGTGTGCTTTAGAATTAGCCAAACTTTTTAAAGGAATGAATATCTATGTTAATTTAATTCCTTACAATGAAACTAATCATTTAGAGTTTAAAAGAAGTAGTAAAAATAATATATTATCTTTTTATGATACCCTAAAAAAAGAGGGTATAAACTGCACTATTAGGCGAGAATTTGGACGAAATATTAAAGCAGCTTGTGGGCAGTTAAGAGGGAGTATGAAAAAAGAATGAAATCATTTTATTTAACAGATACAGGAAAAGTAAGAACACATAATGAAGATTCAGTTACAATATTAAAAAATGCTAGTAATGAGCACCTATTAATAGTTTGTGATGGCATGGGAGGACACCGCAAAGGTGAAGTAGCATCATCTATGGCCATCGCAGCTTTAGGTACTAGATTTAATAAAATATCCAGTATTGGCTCTAAACTAGATGCTGTAAATTGGCTTAATGACAGTGTAAATGAAATAAATAAAAATATTTTAGAATATGCTAGTTTAAATCCTGATTCTACAGGAATGGGAACAACTTTAGTTGTTGCTTTACTTACTAAAGACTACCTAATATTTGGTAATATTGGTGATTCTTCAGGATTTGTTTTAAAAAAAGGCAATTTACACAAAGTAACCAAAGATCATACTTTAGTTAATCTTCTTGTTCAAGCGGGTAATTTAACAGAAGAGGAAGCTAAATTTCATCCTAAAAAAAATGTTTTAATGCGTGCTTTAGGCGCCGCAGAGAAATGTGAATTAGATATATTTGATGTTATCGAATTTAATACTACAGTTGATGGCATTCTGCTATGCAGTGATGGTCTAACTAATATGTTAACAAACGATCAAATTACGAAAGTTTTAGTAGATTCTGAATTAGAAATAGAAGAAAAAATTAGTAAATTAATTCGCAAATGTAATGCACGTGGAGGCACTGATAATATTTCAGTAGCTTATCTTGAAATAAATGATGGGAGAGAAAAATAATGATAATGAAAGGGCAAAAGATTAGTGATAGGTACCAAATAATCAAATCAATTGGTGAAGGTGGTATGGCTAATGTATATCTGGCTTATGATACTATATTAGACCGTAATGTTGCAGTTAAAATCTTGCGTGGCGACTTATCTAATGACGAAAAGTTTGTTCGACGCTTTCAAAGAGAAGCCTTATCTGCTAGTAGTCTAGCTCATCCAAACATTGTCGAAGTGTATGATGTTGGAGAAGATAATGGTGAATACTATATCGTTATGGAATATATTGAAGGCAAACATTTAAAAAGTCTTCTTAAAAAACGGGGAAAACTAACTTTAAGTGAAGCTGTAGACATTATGCTTCAAATTACAGATGGTATGAGTATCGCTCATGATTCTTATATAATTCATCGCGATATTAAGCCTCAAAATATTATGATTTTAGAAAATGGTTTAGTAAAAATAACAGATTTTGGAATTGCTATGGCCATGAATGCTACCCAGTTAACTCAAACTAATTCTGTCATGGGAAGTGTTCACTACCTGCCTCCAGAACAAGCAAGCGGCCAAGGTTCTACTTTGCAAAGTGATATTTATTCTATGGGTATAGTCATGTATGAACTAATAACTGGCGAATTACCATTTAAAGGTGATAATGCGGTTGAAATAGCTCTTAAACATTTAAAAGAACCTATATCTGATATAAGATCTTTAGTAAATAATGTTCCTAATAGTATTGTAAATATTATTAAAAAAGCTACTGCTAAAAATCCTAAAAATAGATATAATGATGCAAGAGAAATGCATGAGGACTTAAAAACAGCTTTAGATGATTCACGAGTATTAGAACCAATAATAAGTTTTAAATATTCTGAATCAGATACTGATGATACTAAAATAATGAAAATTGCCAAGAAAGAAAAAGAAGTTGAAAAAGAAAGCAAGCCAGTTGAAGAAGTGGTTGCTAAAAAGATTACAGGTGACGATTTGAAAAAACAAAATAAATTATTAATTATATTGGCCTTTATATTTACAGGATTAATAGTTGGTATAACATCTATAGTAGTATTAATACCATTAATTACTAATGAACGTCAAGAAACTATACCTGAAGTAACAGGGTTAACAGTAACAGAAGCTATTGATAAACTACAAGAGGCAGGCTTTAATGTTGCAGATAAGCAAGAAGAAGTTTCATCTAATGAAATTGAAAAAGGAAAAGTTGTTAAAACCAATCCTGCTATAGGTTCTAAAAGAAAAAGTGGAACTGAAATAACTATCTATGTTTCATTAGGAGATACCCAAATAGCAATTGAAGATTATACTGGTAAAAGTTATTTAGAAATTAAAGGTAAACTTGAAGCATTAGGCCTATATGTTTTAGTTGAAAAAAAGAATGTAGAAGATGGCCATGAAACAGACTATGAAGATAGTAAAATAATTGACCAATCAGTTAAAGCTAATGAAAAACTCTCTGTGGGCGATACAATTACGTTATATATTCCAAATGTAATTAGTAAATATCCTAATTTTAAAGATGGAACTTTTACAATTTCTGATGTTCAAGATTTTGCTGATACTTATGAATTAAAATTAGATATTGAATATGTACCAACTGATCAATATGAAGCAGGAACTATATTTTATCAATCTCGTCCTGAAGGATATACAATTGTTGCAGGCCAATCATTTAAAATTAAAGTTGCTCAAGCATTAGAAAATGACCCAGATGAAGGCGACGATGACTGTGATGGTTTATGTTAAAAGGAAAAATAGTAAAAAATATTAGTAATTTGTACACTGTAGTTACTAATAATAATTTATATAATTGCAAAGCACGGGGTAAGTTTCGCAACATGGCACTTACTCCGCTTGTTGGTGATAATGTCTTATTTAATGAAACTGATAATTATATAATGGATATCTTACCTCGTAAAAATGAATTAGATAGACCTCATATTAGTAATGTTGATATTGCTTTAATTGTTACTAGTATTAAAAAGCCTGATCTATCTTTAAATCTATTAGATAAAGAGATATCTAGTATCATTTTAGCAGGGGTCGAACCAGTTATTTGTTTTACAAAGTTAGATTTAGCAACTGAAAAAGATATAGAATATATTGAATCTTTAATTTCTTATTACTCAAGTATTGGTATAAAATCCTTTAGAAATGATTTGTTGCCAGAATTAATATCTTATCTTAAAGGCAAGTATGTTGTTTTAACAGGTCAAACCGGTGCTGGTAAATCCAGTCTTATCAATAAAATAGCTCCTGATGCAAAGGTTAGAACAGGTGAAATAAGTGAATCTTTAAATAGAGGAAAACATACCACTCGACATACAGAGTTTTACGATGTTGCAACTATATTTATAGCAGATACTCCTGGGTTTTCTTCTCTTGATTTAACTAAATATACAAAAGAAGAAATTAGGAATTCTTTTAATGAATTTAAAAATCATAATTGTGAATTTAAAGATTGTACGCATATAAAAGAGAAAAACTGTAGTATTAAAGAAAAATTGGCTAAAGGTGAGATTATGACTTCTCGCTATCAAAATTATTGTAATTTTATAATGAGGTGAATATATGGAAATATCTGTATCATATTTAAAAAGTAAATATACTACTACTGAAACTATCAATAAGATCTCCGAAACAAATGCTGACTATCTTCATGTTGATTTAATGGATGGAGGTTTTGTTTCAACTAAAAATTTTACCATTGAGGACGTATTAGTAACATTAAATAATATTTCAAAACCTTTGGATATTCATTTAATGTGTTTTGACCCAATTATTTATATTGAAAAACTTGCTAAATTAAAACCAGCTTATATAACATTTCATTTGGAAGCTACCAAAGATATTGTCAAAACAATTGAACTTATCAAAAGAAATAATATCAAAGTAGGTTTATCCTTGAGGCCTGATACTGATATTTTAGAATTAATGCCTTATATATCTTTAGTTGATTTAGTATTAATAATGAGTGTTGACCCAGGAGTAGGAGGGCAGTCATTTATTCCATCTGCTGTAGAACGTCTTCAAGATTTATTGAAAATTAGAAAAAGCAACCATTTAAATTTTAAAATTGAAATGGATGGCGGTATAAATGCTGAAACCATTCAACTAGTTCAAGATTTAGATATTGCTGTAAGTGGTTCTTACATATGTGAGTCTTTAAACTTCCAAGAACAAATAAATAGACTGAAATATTGAAAAAAGACGCAAAATAACATAAAACTATTGACTATTAAGAATTTATCAATTATAATGATAATGTAATACAATTTGTACTACAAACACCTTGCCTATATTGCTACTATTCTATATATAGGCAGGAATGTTTCAAATTTCATATGTGGGATCTCCATTCTTCCCACTTTTTGTTTGCTTAAAATTAAATCTAGTAGATAAAAATATTCAAAAAAGTTATATAAATCTGGAGTGGAGACAGCAATAACTGATGAAAGAGGTAAGGAAGACATTTTAGAAGAATTAATCAATGCCAAAGTAGTTTTGAAATTTTAATTATTTTTAAGCGCCGGGTGGTGATCTATCTTCATTTTGTATTATGCCACCTATACCTATGCCTATGAAAAAAATTATTATTTAGTTAATGATTTTTATAAATTATTTAAAGAATATTTAAAAAAAGTACAGATGACTCTTAATAAAAATGAATTAATTGCTAGATTAGGTGAAGAAATATATGAAAAGTATGCTAATTTAGTAAGATATTCTTACCATTCAAATTTAGATTTGATTCCTAAAACCCAAAAAACCGTATTGCTTATGATCCAATTGAGAATATGAAAAATCATAGTGCTCAATTCGAAAAATTAACTAGAACTGAACTGGAAGATTTTTATAATAAGTTGCGTGCTTTAGATCATAGTGCAAAAATATTAAATGATCATAATCCTGAAGAACATAATATTGAAAAGATAAAATTCAGAGATTTATAAAGGCAGAAGCTTTCTTGACAATAATATTAAATTATTTTATAATAACTCTCATATTTGTAAGGGGATTTTTTAATTATGAAAGTTTATTTATTAAGAAGATGTTGTGATATAAGTAATGCATATTTTGGCTCTTTATATATTAATCTCCCTCATGAGTTAACTAATGATTTAAATGAGGCAGACATTATTTGTATTATAGGATGTGGATATGAGCTAACTAGAATTAATGATACTTTAGAAAGTATTTATAATACAATTAAATTTAAACAACCTCATGCTAAATTAGGAGTATTTGGTTGTCCTACTAAATATGTTGAATTTTATAACACTATCAAAAATATACCAGAAATAGATTATATTGGTGTAGGTATGGGTATAGATATGCAAACAGAATTAATGAATTTCTTGGAACGAGAATTAGGCTTCGAAAATGTAGTTATAGATTATATAGGTTGTAAGTATACCACTCCATTTAGGGTAAATTTAGTTATAGAAGATGGCTGCGATAAGCGCTGTACTTTTTGTAAGAGTAATTATCTTGATTTGCATTTAAAAAGCATGCCTTTTGACCACATATTAAAATATCTCCATTATTTAGCTAAATATGGTTTACGTGAAATTAATATAACAGGATTAAATACTGTTGATTATGGATTAGATTTATATGGCAAAAGACGTCTTACAGAATTGATTCAAGCTATAAGTAAAATTCCTGAAATTGAAAGCATTTTTATTGATTCTATTTGTTTAGAAAGTATGGATGATAATTTATTACAAGAAATAAAAAATAATAAAAAGATTAAGAGGGTAATGATTCCTATTCAAACTATGGATAACGATATATTAAAACTGATGAATAAGAGGTATACCTCCGAAGATATTATGCATATTTTATCTTTTATATCTACTAATCGTCCTGATATCTTTCTCGAAACTATTTTTATGACGACATTTCCTACAGAGACTATAGAAACTGCAGAACGCAATATACAGCTAATTGAAAAAATAAAAATTCACAATCCCGTTTTATCTGTATACTGCCAAGGTAATAATGTTTCAACACTAAAATCAGAAAATTTGCCTCCTCATAGTTCCTATGAAAGAGGAAGCATTTTGGATTATTATAGAAAGTTTATGATACCTATAATTGAAGAACAAAGAAGAAAGTTATTAACTAACCCTATAGACGCTACACTTGTTTATTCTTTAGAAGATTATGATATATATTCAACCTTATATCGATTTACTACTAATAATTTATTTGTAAAATGTCCTCACAATCCTCTTCTTAAAAAAGGTGATAAGGTTCTATTAGAATCAGATTTTGTCCCATCTATTCCAGATTACATTTATCAAACTAAAAGAGATGAGCCGATTGGTCGGGTATTAAAAAAAGTATGCTAATAAAAATATTAAAAGTTATAGTAAAAAAACAAAAACATTTTCTTTATGCATAAGAATAAAAACATATTAAATGATCATAATCCTGAAGAACATAATGTTGAAACCCATTTTAAAAGATAAAACTAACTTTCTATTTTAAATATTTAATGATATAATACTTATTGGTGTAGTAAAAATGAAAAGAAATGAAGTAAATAGAGCAGAGTTAAGCCCTATGATGGGGCAATATATGGAGATAAAAGACCAATATCCTGAAGAATTATTATTTTTTCGATTAGGCGATTTTTATGAGTTGTTTTTTGAGGATGGAGAAATAGCATCCCGCGAATTAGAGCTTACCTTAACTGGTAAAAATGCTGGCCTTACCGAACGCATTCCTATGTGTGGTGTTCCATTTCATAGTGTAACTCCTTATATTGAAAAATTAATTGATAAAGGTTATAAAGTAGCAATCTGCGAACAACTAGAAGACCCTAAAAATACTAAAGGTATGGTTAAACGCGGAGTTGTAGAAGTAATATCAAAAGGTACAGTTGTTAATTTAGAATCCTTAAATGAGCACGATAACAATTATATTGCTAGCCTGCTTGATTTAGAGTATATTTATCTTTTAACTTATGCTGATATTTCTACTGGCGAATTAAAAAGTTTAAGTATAGCTCATAATAAAGAAAAACTTATAAATGAAATTTTGCATTTAAATATTAAAGAAATAATTTTAGAAAACGGCTTGAATACAGAACTTATAAATATTTTAAAAAATAATTATAGTATTGAAGTATCAATTAGTGATTTATATTTAACCGAAGGATATGAAAAAATTATCGATAGTGTTAGTGATACTAGAATTAAGCAAGGAATAAGACATTTGCTGTACTATCTAATTGTTCGAGAACTAAAAGACTTGAGTCATATTTCAAGTGTTACTATAGTTAATAAAAATGATTTTTTAGAAATGGATATCCATACGATCCGAAATTTAGAATTAGTAGAAACTCTACGACTTAAAGAAAGAACATATTCACTATTGTGGCTTCTTGATAAAACTAAAACTGCTATGGGTTCTCGTAAATTAAAATCTTGGTTAATGAATCCATTGCGTAGCAAAGAAGAAATATTAGGCCGTTATCAAAGATTAGAAACACTAAATAATGAATTTATTCTAAAAGATGAACTTCGAGATTTGCTCTATGAAATATATGACATAGAAAGGCTTTGTGCTAAAGTTATATGTGGAAATTTAAATGCTCGAGACTTACTTCAAATCAAAAATTCTTTAGGAGTTTTACCACGCGTTAAAGATATAGTTGAAGAATTAAAATTCCCTTTTAAAATTAATACTCATACTAGTTTATTCGAACTACTTGATAAAAGTATTGCTGAAAATCCTCCATTAAGTATTAAGGAAGGATATATGATTAAAGATGGTTATAACAAAGAATTAGATGAACTAAAAAGTATTCGCTCTGGTGGTAAAGACTTTATTACAGAGTTTGAAAATAAAACCAAAGAAGCAACAGGTATAAAAAATTTAAAAGTTGGCTTTAATCGTGTTTTTGGTTATTATATTGAAATATCTAAAGGCCAAGTAGAATATGTTAGTGACTCTTTTGGGTGGGAACGCCGTCAAACTCTCACTAATTGTGAACGCTTTATATCTCCAGAACTTAAAGAAAAAGAGTCTTTGATCTTAAATGCTGAAGAAAAAATATTTGAACTAGAGTACAATTTATTCTGTGAAATTAGAGATCGCATTAAAGCAGAAATTTTGGCATTAAAAGAAACTGCTGAAGTAATTAGTGAACTTGATGCTTTAAGTAGTCTTGCAGTATGTGCTGATGAATACAATTTAGTTAAACCTAATTTAAATGAAGAAAATAAAATAGAAATAATAGATGGACGTCATCCTGTTATTGAACGAGTTTCTAAAAACGTTTATGTACCTAATGATGTTATCATGGATACCACAACAGATATATTACTTATTACTGGACCTAATATGAGTGGTAAATCAACGTTTATGAGAGAACTTGCAATCATTATTATTATGGCTCAAATGGGGTCATTTGTTCCAGCAAAATCTGCTAATCTACCAATAATTGATAAAATATTTACTAGAATTGGTGCAAGTGATGATTTAGTAAGTGGCGAATCAACGTTTATGGTCGAAATGAAAGAAGCCAGACATGCTCTCGTTAATGCAACATCTAATAGCTTAATTTTATTTGATGAACTAGGACGTGGAACATCTACTTATGATGGTATGAGTTTAGCCCATGCAATATTAGAATATGTCGCAGAGAATATTAAATGTAAAACATTATTTTCTACGCATTATCATGAACTTACTAGTTTAGATAGTGAATTTAGCAATATTAAAAATGTTCATGTCGCCGCTAAAGAAGAAGGTAATATGATAACATTTTTACATAAAGTTCAAAATGGACCTGCTGATAAAAGCTATGGTGTCCATGTTGCAAGACTAGCTAAAATGCCAGAAGAATTATTAAATCGTGCTGAAGCTATATTAGAACATTATGAAAGTGAAGAAAAAATCACGCACGTTAAAGATTCAGAAAATATTCAATTAAGAATGGATTTTGAATCAAAAGAGCCTAAAAAAGATGAACTTCGAGAAAAACTAAAAACAATTGATCCACTTCACATGACGCCAATGGAAGCTATAAATACCTTATTTGAATTAAAGGAGTTAGAATAATGATACGAGTAGCAACTAAAGATGATTTAAAAGAAATTACTAATCTTATGCTTGAAGGACATGATTTGCATTTAAAAAATAGGCCTGATATTTTTAAAGGTGGAAAAAAGGATGTAGAAAATTATGTTAAAAGCCTTTTAGAAAATGGATTATCTTATAAATATGTTTATCTAATAGATTCAAATATCGTTGGTTTAATATTTACAACAGTAAAATATAATATGAGCAGTGAATTAACTAAAGAAAGAAAAACAGCATTTATTGAATATATTGTTGTAAGTAAAAACTATCAAAGAAAAGGTATAGGCACTAAATTATATGAGCATTTATATAATGAATTAAAGAATAAAGATATAGATTCTATTGAATTATGTGTTTGGGAATTTAACAAAGAAGCTGTTAAATTCTATGAATCACTTGGAATGAATATAAAAAATATGCGTTTTGAATCAACAATATCCTAAATGTATTTAGTAAGCTTGCTATTATTAAAAAAATAAATGCATAAATATTTATGCGAAAAAAAGCGGTGATTCCCAACCATTAAAAGGGACTGAAAAAAATTGAATTAGAGAACACACTCTAATCTTTTTAATTTTGAATAATTTTCATTTTGATTATAAATATTGTAATTATTTAAGTAACAAACTGGCTATAACAGTTTATGAAAGGTATTGTAACTTTCTATTGTTAGAAGAAAAATGTTTACAATATAAAAATAAAGAACTTATTACAAATAAGTAAATTATTAAAGTATTAAATTGAATTTTAATATGATTTATAATATAATAAATAAAAGGTGATTAGAAATGGCTTTAACAAGAAGTGAATTAAGAGAAAAAATAATGATTATTTTATATCAATATGATTTGATGAAAAATGGTAAAGTGCCATGTGATATAAATGATATTATAAAAGATAATTTAGAAGTTGAAAATGATTTTGTTAAAGATATGGTTTATGGTGTAATAACATATCAAGAAGAATTAGATAAATTAGCTGATGAGAAAATGATTGATTGGAATATTAAGAGAATTGATAAAACTGGCGCGGCTATTTTAAGACTTGCTTTATATGAATTAAAATATACTGATACTCCGCATATCGTAGTTATAAATGAAGCAATCGAACTTGCTAAAAAATATAGTGATGAATCAGTAAGAAAAATAATTAATGCGGTTTTAGATAAAATTATTAAAGAATAATATGATAAATTTAAGTAAAGAAGATAAAGAGATAATTTCCCAAAATAGCGTTTATGTTAAGGAACTAAATTTAAGTTGTGGTAGTTTTTTCTCTAAAAAAGTTTTAGGAGAAGCGGAAGCTTTTAGTGAATTATTAGGAAAAAAATTAGCTGACATTTTTAATATAAGATGTCCTAAAGTACATGTTGTAAAAATAAATAATGACTTCTTTGTTTTAAGCGAAAGTTTGGCAAAATATGAATTTAAAACTGCTTTCGAATTTGGAATTACATCAAATAAACAAAAAATGAATTCCTGTTCTCTTATCGATGCTAGATGTTATATAGATTCTTTACCGAATTCACTAGAATTAATGATTAGTATTATAAAAATATATATTTTTGATGTTATGTTTTATCATGATGACCGTAGTTTAGGTAATTGGGGATTTATGAATAGCAACAATAATTTAGAAGTGACTATTATAGATAATGAAAACATTTTAAATCCTTGTGATGAAAATGTATATGAAAGATTATATGCCGGCCTAAAGTATAAGGGAGCTTCCATATACGATGACTTTAAATTATTTTTACAAGAATTTGGAAATTTATATCTTAATTTATTTGCTTATTATTTTGAATTTATAACTCCCAGCTATTTTGGTGAATTAGTAGAAAAAGTATTTGATGAGAGTATGTTCAGTACAGAAGTTAAAGAAGTATTCAAAGCTATATATAATGAACACTATCAAAAATTACAAAAAATATATGATGAATTTTTAGGACGGAGCAAAGCTTATGCAAGATAAATATTTAAAAATAAGTGATTTAAATAATTATATTAAAAATATATTTGATGATAATCCTTACCTTAAGAAAGTATATTTACGAGGAGAAATATCTAATTTTAAAAATCATACGAGAGGTCATTTATATTTCACACTCAAGGATGATGCATCAAGAATTAGTGCCGTCATGTTTTATTCTAGTGCTGTATCCCTAAAATTTGCGCCCGAAGATGGCATGAATGTTTTAGTTGAAGGACGAATTTCTTGCTATCCTGCTCAAGGTACATATCAAATATATGTCGATAAAATGGAACCAGATGGTTTAGGTAATCTTTATATTGAATTTGAAAAATTAAAAGAAAAATTAGCTAAAGAGGGATTATTTGCTTTGGAACATAAAAAAGCTATCCCCAAAATTCCTAAAAGAGTAGGCGTTATTACAGCTTCTACAGGAGCGGCAATTCGAGATATTATCTCTACTATAAAAAGAAGATTTCCTATCTGTGAAGTAATTTTATTTCCGGCTCTAGTCCAAGGGCGAGATGCAGCTCCAGACATTGTAAGACAAATTAAAGAAGCTGATAGTGGTAAATATGATTTAGATGTCTTAATAGTAGGCCGTGGTGGTGGCTCTATTGAAGATTTATGGGCATTTAACGAAGAAATCGTCGCGCGAGCTATATATGAAGCTAGAGTACCAATTATTAGTGCCGTAGGGCATGAAATCGATTATACTATTGCTGATTTTGTCGCTGACCTTCGTGCTCCAACTCCAACTGGAGCCGCAGAAATGGCCGTACCAACTGTTTCAGAAATTAATAATATAATTAATTCTTATGAGATTAGAATTAATGAATTTGTTGGAAATTTACTTCATAAAAGTAAACTTCGACTAGAAGGTGTAACAAGTTCCTATATTTTAAAAAATCCATTATCTTTATATGAAATTAAAGAACAAAAATTAGATAATTTAATTGATACTTTAAATAACAATATAAATAAGCGTTTAGAAAATAATAGTTTAATTTTAAATAATATTAAAAGTTCTTATGTATTAAAAAATCCTTTAAGTTTATTTGAAGTAAAAAAAGAACGTTTAATATATAGCGAAAAAAGTTTATATACTAATATAAAAAATATAATTACTAAAAATGATCATAACTATAAATTATTAGTTAATACCTTAAAACTTGTAAATCCACTAGGAATATTAGAAAAAGGTTATTCATTAGTAACTAAAGATGAAGAATTAATTAAAGAAAGCAATAAGCTTATAAAAGGCGATAATATCAATATAAAATTTCATAAAGGAAATATAAAAGCGACAGTTCAGGAGGTACTTAATGAATAGTCTTAATCTATTGGAATATATTTCCGAAATGATAATCCAGAAGATTTAAATATTGCAAATCTAGCTAATGAAAAAGGAACGTTAAAAGAAGACCTTTATTTAAAACTAGCAAGAATTAACAGCAATCATCTAAAATTAAAGGAAGTATCTGTCAAAAAATTTTCATTAGAAAATGAAAAAAATCATTACCAAGAAGATATAAGCAAAGTTAAACAATCACATTCCGGTCAAACAGGAGCTATGATGTTTAGTCCGAGCATGGATATCTCTTTGCCAAGTGAACAAGTTTTAGAAATAATAAAAAGGGTTAGAAATTATAAGGAGATTAAGAATAATGACTAAAGAAGAAAAAGAAAAATTAAGAGAAGAATATAAAAGTTTAAGGGGAATATATCGTTTATTAAAAGAAGACTTGAAAACAGCTTTGCCAGATTCACCAGAAATGTATGAAATAAGACAGAACATAAGCATGGTTGGTTGGCAAATAAGCAGTATAAGGACTAGACTTGTTTTAGCTCCATTTGAAAAAATTAATCCAGCAAGAATGATAAATAATTTAATTTTTGGCGAAGAAAATGAACAAGTAAGAGGAGGAAGATAATATGGAAAAATCATTTGAAGATGCTCTAAAAGAGTTAGAAGTAATTGTAAAAGAGCTAGAAAGCGGCAATGTTGAATTAGATAATGCCATTGATAAATATACGGAAGCTATGAAATTAGCTAAATATTGTAATGAAAAACTTAAAAATGCTACCGATAAAGTGAATAAAATATTAACTGAAAATAAAGAATTGATTGATTTTAATATTGATAATACCACTAATGAATAATTTATTTTTTGTTCCTTATTCCAATTATTGTCAATGTAAATAACTATAAAATGGTCATACTATTAATGGTGATGATGTATGAAAAAATTTATAGTTTTTTTAATGATTTTTATAATGTCGCCAATTTGTGCTTTAGCTTATTCTAGCGAGGTAATTCTTGGCGGAGCCACAATTGGAATAGATATAAAAAGTGATGGTGTAATGATTATTGGATTTTATAAAATAAATGGCAAATATCCCAAATCTAATTTAAAAGAAGGAGACCTTATTATTAAAATCAATAATACAGAGGTAAACACTATCAGCGATTTAACTAGTGCTATTGAAAGTAATATTAATTCTAATAATGAAGTTGAAATAACATATATGCGAGGTTCTAAAGAGCATACTACTAATTTAGAATTAGTTAAGGACCAAAACATGTATAAAACTGGATTATACGTTAAAGATAGTATAACCGGAATAGGAACTTTAACTTTTATTGATCCAGAAACTAAAATGTATGGCGCGTTAGGTCATGAAATTTTAGAAAGTAATACTTCAAAAATTATCGAGGTTAAATCTGGATATATTTTTAAAAATAGTATAACTAATATTGATGCTAGCCGTGATGGTGAACCGGGAAGCAAAAATGCTAAATTTTATTATAATAACACTTATGGCGATATTCAAAAAAACACTAAATATGGTATTTATGGCAAATATGATAGTAACTATCGAAATGATACTTTAATAAGTGTTGCAAAACCCGAAGAGGTAAAAATTGGTAATGCTAAAATATATACTGTTCTAAATGGTGAAAATATTGAAGAATTTGATATCTATATAATCAAAATAAATGAAAACAGTGATATTAAAAATATTACCTTTGAAATAACTGATAAAAAATTACTTGATAAAACCGGCGGTATAGTTCAAGGTATGAGTGGTTCTCCAATAGTCCAAAATGATAAGCTTATCGGGGCCGTTACTCACGTTATTACTGATAATGTTAAAACAGGCTATGGATTATTCATCACAACTATGTTAGAAGAGAGTGAACGTTAAGTTTACTTTCTTTTATTTTTCTACTTCCACATCTCGACAAACATATACATTTTATGATAAAATGTAATCATAGGAAGTGACCGCAATGTCAAGAACAACATTTATCTTAATTGGTATTTTATATTATATTTTTACTATAGTAACAATTATAGTTGTTTTAAATTTAATAAATAAACATGAACAAAAAAAATATAAAAAAGAAATAAATACATTAGAGCGAGATAAAAATCTTATAGTTGGAGCCTCTATTTTATCGGAACTTAATAAAGTTGGTGCTTTAATCAATAATGATGCTATGCAAAAGAAATATGATAATTGGTGTGAAAGATTAAAGGAAATCAAAGAAATTGAAATCCCCAGAATAACTGATGCCTTAATTGATATTGAAAATTCATTTGTAAGTAAAGATTATAAAGATTTAAAAAATAAAATTGCGGCTTTAGAACTTGAAATTGCTTATGTTAAAACTAAATCAAGTTTTCTATTAGATGAAGTAAAAGAAATAACATTAAGTGAAGAGAAGAATCGTGAAACTATTACAAAGTTAAAAGCTGAATATCGTGCTATTTTAGCAAAATATAATTCTAATAAAAATGACTATAGTGAAGTTATAAAACCATTAGAATTACAATTTGAAAACGTTGATAAACTATTTAGTGCTTTTGAAATTGCTATGGAAAATAATGAGTATACTGAAGTTGGTAAAATTGTTAAAGCTATTGATGATACTATTGGAAATCTAAAAGTTGTAATTGAAGAATCACCATCTATTATCATAATGGGTCGTAAATTAATACCTGATAAAATAACTGATATCAAAAAGATAACTACTAAAATGATTAAAGAAGGATTTAATCTAGAATATCTAAATATTGATTATAACATTACAGAAGCAGAAAAGAAGATAAATGATGTATTTGGCCGTTTAAAAGTATTAAACCTCGAAGATAGTGTCTTTGAACTAAAAACTATTTTAGACTATTTTGATTCTTTATATCATAATTTTGATAAAGAAAAACTTTCTAAAAGAATTTTTGAAGACTATCAACGAAGTATTTTAATTAAGACCACTAAATTAACTAAAATTAGTAATGATATTAATAAAAAAATTGATGATTTAAAATTTAGTTATGATTTAGTTGATGACGATATCAAAGTATTAGATACTATTGCTAATGAATTAGTTGATATTAGAGAAGATTATAATCGTATCATTGAAATGCATCGTAGTAGTACCTTTGCCTTTTCTCGTTTAGGTAAAGAAATGGAATTATTGAATGCTAAACTTTTAAAAACAGAAGAAAAATTAGATCAAGCTTTAAGAAGTTTAAATGGATTAAAAGAAGATGAAAAAAGAGCAAGAGAACAATTGGATGAAATAAAAAAGATTCTTAATCAAGCTAAAAATAATATTAAAGGCTATAAACTTCCTGTAACTCCTAAAAATTTCTATGTCGAATTATCTGAAGCTTCAGATGCTATAACTGATATGATTAAAGAATTAGATAGAAGACCTATTTCAATAAAAGTTTTAAATACTCGCGTTGATACAGCAAGGGATTTAACCTTAAAAGTATATAATACTACTAAAGAGGCTATTAAAACGGCAAAAATGGCCGAAACTGCTATCGTATATGGTAATAGATATCGAACAGTTTATAAAGATGTTGAGGTAGGATTAATAAAAGCTGAAACAGCATTTTCCAAAGGCCATTTTAAAACCAGTTTAGAGCAAGCTATAAATGCTATTAATATCGTAGAACCAGGTATTCATAAAAGATTAATTGAGGAATACAAATAATGACTTTAAAAGCTTATTTATTAAAAGTTAAGAAAGAAGAAGCTTATGCTTTATATAAAAAAGTTGTAAGCACTCCTAAACCTTATGAAAAAATAAATCGTAATACTATTTTTAAAGAAGTAATAGATGCCTACACTGAAGATCCTGAAATAATTTTAAAAATGATTAGTACAGAAGAAGTACATATTTTAAAAAGTCTTATAACCGAAAATATAAATATTACTTCTAGTGGATATATAGATTATATATTATTTAATAATTTAAAAAATAATTTCCTTATTTTAGAAGATTACGAAAAAAATGAATATTATATTCCCAGTGATTTACTAAATTGTATTAAAATGGCTCTAAATTTATATAATGAAGAAATATATTCTCTAAAAGACATTACTGATAGTGTATTAATTGGTATGTTGCGCGTATTAAATGTTATATCTCTAGATGATGCTTTAGTCTTATTAAATAAATATCATTTTGTATTTACTAAAAAGACTTTAAAAGACTACATTAAAACTAATCCTAAATTCTATAATTTAATAGGTGTTATAAAATATAAAAAAATTGATTATATAGTATCATTAGAAAATTTATTTTATAAAGAAGTATTATTACTAAATAATAAAGATATTCCTATAAAGGAATATCAAACAGAAGAATTTATTAGTATTGGCAAATATAAAATTAATCTCTTTAATAAACAAATCTATGAATTTTTAAATTATTTAGAATCTCATTTAAAACCTAAATATATAAATCAAGTAATAGAAGAACTTATTACCTATATGGGAATGGATATTAATGATTTAGAAGTTCTAAAAGTAATTTCCGATAATATTTCTGAACTATATGAAAAGTTGCAACAAGTTAGTATTAATATTCCTATATGGATATATAATGGTAATGACTTATATAGTATAAAACATAATCAAGATAAAAAATAAGTATTTTATAATTATTTTATTTTCAAAGAAACATATAATTTATTGGTGATTATATGTTTTTTAGTGAAATCCACGACCGTATTAGATTTGTTTTTTTAATTTGTATTATGATACTTATTGCCATTATTATTAAAGTTTTTTACATTCAAGTTTTCACTTACGAAAAACTAAATAGTTTAGCAGAAAGTTTATGGAGTAGAGAGTTACCTATAAAGGCAGATAGAGGATTAATAGTTGACCGTAATGGCGAAGTTTTAGCTACAAATATTACAACTGTTTCGCTAGTAGTAGTTCCAGGCCAAATCAAGGATCCTGAAAAAGTAGCTAAATCTTTATCTGAAATACTAAATTCTGATTATAAAGATATGCTTGGTCATGTCACTAAATCTACATCCATAGAACGTGTTCATCCCGAAGGAAGAAGATTAAGTTATGATATCGCTGAAAAAATTAATAATCTAAAATATGATGGTGTGTATTTATTAAAAGAAAGTAAAAGATATTATCCCTATAAAAATACATTATCACATGTTTTAGGTTACGTTGGCATAGATAATCAAGGTTTATCAGGCCTTGAACTCTATTATGATGACTACCTAACAGGCGCAGATGGAGCTATAAAATATTTTTCGGATGGTAAAGGAAATAAGCTAGAATTAACTGAAATTTATGAAGCTCCTACAAGTGGTATTACTATAAAATTAAGTATAGACATGCGCTTGCAACAAGCAATTGAAAATGAATTAGATAATGCTATTAGTAAATATGATCCTGAACAAGGTTTAATTATTGCTATGAATCCCCAAACAGGGGAAATTTTAGCCATGGCTAGTCGTCCTAACTTTAACAGTAATGAATATCAAAAATATAATACTGAAGTTATTAATCGAAATTTACCAATTTGGATGACCTATGAACCAGGTTCGACATTTAAAATAATAACACTATCAGCTGCTTTAGAAGAAAAAACTATTAATTTATTTGAAGATACATTTCATGATTCAGGTGCCATCAATGTCGATGGTGCAACTATTCATTGCTGGAAACATGGTGGCCATGGAACGCAAACTATGCTCCAAGTAGTAGAAAATTCTTGTAACCCAGGGTTTGTTAATATTGGTCAAACTCTAGGTACTGAAAAACTAATGAGCTATATCAAAGAATATGGTTTTGGCAATAAAACAGGCGTTGACTTAAACGGCGAATCATCTGGAATATTATTTGATGTTTCTAAAATGGGACCAGTAGAACTTGCCACTACCAGTTTTGGCCAAGGAATAAGTGTAACACCTGTTCAGCAAATACGTGCTGTATCATCAGCAATAAATGGCGGCAACCTTTACACTCCTTATATCGTTGATAGTTTTTTAGAAAGTGAAACCGGTAGTGTTATTAAGAAAATAGCACCTAAAAAAGAAAAACAAGTTATTAGTGAAGAAACAAGTAAACTAGTAAGATATGCTTTAGAAAGTGTTGTTGCGAATGGTTCTGGTAAGAATGCTTATATTGAAAATTACCGCGTAGGAGGCAAGACTGGAACTGCACAAAAAGTAAAAGATGGGAAATATATGAATGGTAATTATATTTTATCTTTTATGGGCTTCCTTCCAGCTAATGACCCTGAAATAATCGTATATGTAGCCATTGACAATCCTAAAGGCGTTACCCAATATGGCGGAGTTGTATCAGCTCCTATAGCTAAAAGCGTTCTCTCATCAGCAATCGATATATTAGATATTAAGCCTAGCACTGAAGGCCTGCCAAGAGAATATACTTGGTTAGATAAAAAATATCTAATTTTACCAAATGTTATAGGGATGACAAAAGAAGAAGCTACTAAAGCATTAAAAGAATTTAAAATAGAATATTCTGGAAATGGAGATAAAGTAATATATCAATCTCCAGCATCAAATTATTATGTTGGAAGTGGCGAAACTATAAAACTACTACTAGGATAGCTTGACGATTAAATGTCAAATATTTATTTTAAAATAAGTATTTCTAGGCAATACGTAGTATAATAAGATTGAAAGAGGTGGGTTATGTTACTACTTGCAAAAACAGCTATGGCCATTTTACTAGGCTTTATTTTATCAATTGTAACAGGTTTAATACTAATACCTATTTTTAAAAAATTTCATATTGGGCAATACGTTAGCCATTATATTGGTGAACGTCATTTAAAAAAAGAAGGTACTCCAACTATGGGTGGATTAATATTTATAATTCCAACCTTAATTGCTTTAGTTTTATTGTATATAAATGGAAGCATCAAAATAACTCATAGTCTAATTATTTTAGTTATTGTCTTTATTTCTTATGCGTTATTAGGCTTTGTTGATGATTTTCAAAAAATAAAATTTCATAACAACAAAGGATTAACTATAACAACAAAATTACTTGTTCAAATGATTATCGCCTTAATATTTTTCTATATTTTTATGAGTAACGGTGGCAAATCAGATTTAGTTATAACCAGTTTAGGCATAAATATTCCTTTAGGCTGGACATTTGGCTTGTTTATTCTTTTCCTTCTAGTTGGAACTAGTAATGCCGTTAATATTACCGATGGTCTAGATGGTCTAGCAGGTGGATTAAGTGCTATATCTTTCTTTGCTTTTGGTATAATTGCTTGGAATACAGGTTGGTTAGTTGGCTATCAAGAAATTGCTATTTTTTGTTTTATTCTAGCTGGAGCTTTAATGGGCTTTTTAGTATTTAATTCTCATCCTGCAAAAGTTTTTATGGGAGATTTAGGCTCTTTATCTCTCGGTGCAACATTAGCCACAATAGCAATTTTAACCCGACATGAATTATCTTTAGCTTTAATTGGCGGAGTATTTGTAATTGAAACATTAAGTAGTTTAATTCAAATAATAGCAATTAGAAAATTTAATAAAAAAGTATTTAAACGTGCTCCACTTCATCATCACTTTGAAGTAGTAGGAATGCATGAACAAGATATTGTTAGATATTTTTGGGTAGCTGGTTTAATCCTTGCAATGGCTGCCATTACTTATGGAGTATGGTTATAAAATGTAGATGTTCTACATTTTTTTCTTTATTAATAAAATTTATTAGGTAGGGTAAAAAATGAAAAAAAAGAACATAGATTATATTTTATTTATTGCAGTTATTTTAATTAGCACCTTTGGTGTTATTATGATTTATTCTGCAAGCTCGATATGGGCTGAATTCAAATTCCATGATGCTTTTAAATATATAAAACAACAAGGAGTATTTTTAATTATAGGTATATTTATAACTTTAATTACCTCTAAAATAGATTTAAATATTTTAAAAAATAAAGCCAACTTAATCTTAGGCATCTGTTTTATTTTGTTATTATTAGTTTTAATTCCTGGTATAGGTAGTGTTCGTAATGGCTCTAGAAGTTGGTTTGGTATAGGTGGTCTTGGGATTCAGCCTAGTGAGTTTGCTAAAATTGGCTTAATTATTTACACCGCTAAATATTTAGCTCATAATCAAAGAAATATGCGAGATGTGAAAAAGGGAGCACTTCCTATATTTTTAGTAATTGGTGTTTTCTTTTTACTAATTATGTTAGAACCAGATTTTGGGACTGCCATGGTTATAACTTTAACTTTAATTTGTTTAATTTTTGTTTCTGGTTTAAAAATATCCTTTTTTATTAAATTAGGCCTTTTAGGATTACTAGGAATAATTGGTTTAATAATTGCCGCTCCATATCGTATGGCTCGTATAATATCGTTTTTAAATCCATGGAGTGACCCTTTAGGAGCAGGATATCAAATAATCCAAAGCTTATATGCAATAGGCCCCGGAGGCTTACTTGGTCAGGGATTCATGAATTCTCGTCAAAAACACTTTTATTTACCAGAACCTCAAACCGATTTTATTTTTTCCATTATTAGTGAAGAATTTGGTTTCCTAGGAGTTATTATAGTGTGTGGTTTCTTCTTTTTAATTTTCTATCGCATGCTTAAAATAGCTATGTCATCCAGTGATTTATTTAAAAAATATTTAGCTTTTGGACTAGCTTTTGGCATATTTATCCAAGCTAGTTTAAATTTAGCTGTTGTTGTAGGACTTATACCTGTCACAGGAGTAACTTTGCCATTTTTTTCCTATGGTGGTTCATCTCTTCTTGTTTCTCTATTAAGTGTAGGACTAGTTCTCAATATTTCTAAAAGGTAAATTATTATTGCTAAAAATAATTTATTATGATAATATAATTTTAAAAAATAATAGCATTTTTTTAAGATATAAATATAATGCTGTATAAGAGTTTATTTTAACTTAAAAGATAGGAAGATTAATAATGAATAATAAATTAATTGGCAATACTCCAATGGTTGGTATTGTCTATAAATATAAAGGAATAGTTAGAAAAATATATGCCAAATTAGAATATTATAATTATAGCGGTAGTATCAAAGATCGTATTGCTTTTTATATTTTAAATCAAGCTAAAGAAAAAGGCCTTTTAAAAGAAGGAATGCCTATAATAGAAGCTACTAGTGGAAATACAGGAATTGCTTTTGCCGCACTAGGCGCTTTATATAACCATCCCGTCCATATATTTTTACCAGATTGGGTAAGTATTGAACGTCAAAAAATATTAGAATTATATGGAGCTCAACTTCATTTAATAAGTAAAGAAGAGGGTGGCTTTCAAAGAGCAATTAAAGAAGCTGATAAACTTGCTTTAGAAATAAATGGATTTAGACCAAATCAATTTGATAACAATGATAATGTTTTAGCTCATTATGAAACTACTGGTAAAGAAATAATAAGAGACTGTAAAGAAGTATCAACTTTTGTTAGCGGTATAGGAACTGGTGGAACCTTAATCGGTGTTGGAAAATGTCTAAAAGATTATAATAAAGATATTAAAATAGTAGCGCTAGAACCAGATACAATGGCAATAATATCTAAAGGAATTGTTGATTCTCATAAAATCGAAGGAATAGGTGATGACTTTATTCCAAGTATTGTAGACATGAGTATTATTGATAAAATTGAATTAATTAATGATAAAGATGCTATATTAATGTCTAAAAAACTAGCTCAAAAATTAGGCCTTGGTGTGGGTATTTCCAGTGGAGCTAACTTTTTAGCCAGTGTTATGCAAAATAAAGATAATGTTGTAACGGTTTTTCCTGATAATGCTTTTAAATATTTAAGTACTGATTTAACTAAAAATATTAATTATAATGAAAACTCTATCGTAAATGAAATTGAATTAATATCTATTGAAAATATTAATTAGTATAAAGCAATAAAGTTCGTTAACACTATTAATAGAAAGATGGTGTTTATGAAATTAAATAAAATTATACCTTGGCTTTTATTTTTAGCACTTATTTCTGGTATTGGAATAGTTGCCTATAATATTTTTAATCCTAAAATGCATACCATAACATTTAATACTAATAATGGAGAAATATTAGAAAAAATGAAAATAAGAGATAATTCTTATATTTCTAGTCTGCCTAAAATAACTAAAGAAAACTATGATTTTCAAGGCTGGTATTTAAATGATTTATTATTTAATGCTAAAACTCCCATTAATGAAGACATAACTTTAGTAGCTAAATGGCATCCCAAAGAAATAAAAACTTATACTATAGTTTTTGATACTCTTGGCGGTAATGAAATATCTAGTATAACTGTAAATAAAGGAGCTACTTTAGATAGTATTTCCGAACCAATCAAAGAAGGCTATAGTTTTCAAGGTTGGTACTATCATAATAAACCTTTTGATTTAAAAACGCCCATTAATTCAAATTTAACTTTAATTGCCAAATGGAATTAAAAACTTTAAAAAGAGGTAGCTATTTACTTCTTTTTTTTGTATAATAATAGATAAGGAGAGATGTTATGAAAATACTAACAGTTAATGCCGGATCATCTTCATTAAAATTTAATTTAATAAGTTTGCCGGAAGAAAAAGAATTAGTAAGTGGTTATTTTGAGAAAATCGGCTTAAATGGAGGAATCTATAGTTTAAAAATAAATGGTTCTAAAATCCAAAAAGAAGCTGAAATGAAAGATCATAAAGTAGCTATTGAATTATTAATTAAAGAGTTACTTGAAAATAATATTATAAAATCATTAGATGAAATAGATGGAATTGGCCATCGTTTAGTTCATGGTGGAGACAAATATGCTTCTAGTGTAATTATTGATGATGAAGTTACTAAAACAGTTGAAGAACTATCAAGTTTAGCTCCCTTACATAATCCTGCTAACGTATTAGGTATTAGAGCATTTAAAGAAGTCCTACCAAATGTTCCTATGGTCGGAGTATTTGATACTGCTTTTCATCAAACTATGAAAGAAGAAGAGTTTTTATATACAGTACCATATAGTTGGTATAAAGAACATAAGATTAGAAAATATGGATTTCATGGAACTAGTCATAAATATATAACTAAAGTTATGCAAGACAAACTAAATAAACAAAATGTTAATATTATTTCTTGTCATATTGGTAGTGGTGCATCATTATGTTGTATAAAAAATGGCGAAAGTATTGATACAACTATGGGATTCACTCCTAATGCTGGAGTTGCTATGGGTACTCGTAGTGGTGATATTGATTATTCTGTAATTCCATATTATATTAATGCTACGGGAGCTACTCTTAAAGAAGTAGACAATATCTTAAATAAAAAAAGTGGTTTATTAGGTCTTAGTGAAGTATCAAGTGATCATCGTGATATTGAAGCCGAAATAGCTAAAGGTAATAAATTAGCAGGACTTGCTGATAATATTTACATAGGCCGTATTGTTGATTATATTGCTAAATATTATGTCAAACTTGAAGGAAATATTGATGCTATAGTATTTACAGCTGGTTTAGGCGAAAACGCTCGTGAATTTAGAGAGCATATTATTGAAAGATTATCTTGTTTAGACATTTTAATTGATAAAGAAAAGAATATGGCAACAGCAGGTTATTTAGATATTTCAGAAGGATTAATTTCTAGTGATGATTCTAAAGTTCCAATTTACGTTATACCAACTAATGAAGAATTAATGATTGCACTAGATACATATGACCTTATCAAATAGGGGATGTTTATTATCAATAATGTAATAAAAAAAATATATCGTAAAATTAAGGAATATGATCAAATAGTTATTGCTCGTCATGTTGGACCTGATCCTGATGCTATAGCAAGTGAAATAGCATTAAGGGATTCGATTAAACTTACTTTTCCTAATAAAGAAACAGTAGCAATTGGCCTAGGAGTTTCAAAGTTTAAATATTATGGCATTTTAGATAAAATAGATAATGAAAGATTTAAGAATTGTTTACTAATTGTTTTAGATGTTCCTAATCTTCATCGAGTAGATGGTATATCAGGATTAGAGTATAAAGAAATATTAAAAATTGATCATCATCCCGCAGAAGATATAAAAGGGCCTGTTGATTGGACAGATGATACTTCTTGTTCTACTTGTCAAATGATTGCCGAATTAATCATGAATAGCCCACTTAAATTAGATTCTAAAATCGCAGGTAATTTGTATTTAGGAATTGTTTCTGATAGTGATCGCTTTTTACTTTCTTATACTACTCCTAAAACATTTAGGGTAGTAAGTGAACTTTTAGAAAAAAGCAAAATAGAATTTACCTCTTTATATACATATTTATATGAAAGAAATATTAATGAAGTAAAATTTCAAGGTTATTTAGCTAATAATATGATTGTTACCGAAAATGGCCTCGGATATATGGTTATACCTCATGAAATAATTAAAGAATTTGAAGTTGATCTTGCAACTCCATCTAACCTTATTAATAGTTTTAATTTTATTAAAGAAGTAGTAGCCTGGACATTTATTACTGAAGACGCTAAAAATAAAGGGTATAAAGTAAGCATTAGATCACGTGGCCCTATAGTTAATACAACTGCCGCAAAATATAATGGTGGAGGCCATAAATATGCGAGTGGTGCTAGACTGCACAGCGAAGAAGAAATAAATAATTTTATTAAAGACTTAGATACTTTATGTGAGGAATATAAAAGAGCAAGTATAAGCAATATAGATTAAAAAATTGATAGCCTAAAAACTATCAATTTTCTTTTTCAATTCTACCCAGAAGATAATCCGCAGAAACATTAAATTCTTTGCATATCGTATATAAAAATGGAGTGGCAATTAAGTTTCTACCTTTTTCATATCCGCATATTACTGCTTTGTTAGTATTTAATATAATAGCTAATTTCTCTTGCGTTAGCTTATTGCTAATTCTAAATTGTTTAATTCTTTCGCCACTTATTTCTAAATTAAATTTAGTATTATTAAAATAATTATCGCCTGTTATTCCTAATACATAATTCATAGAAATATCAAAAATTTCACAAAATTGTATTAGCCTTTTTATTGGAATTATATCATTTCCACTTTCCCACATAGCATAGCTACTACGACTAACATTTAATAATTCCGCCATTTCTGCTTGACTTCTATTTAACTCGTTTCTTATTTCCTTAATTTTAATATTTAACATATTCTCCACCTATATGTATTTTCTCATTTAACTTATAGTAATAAAATAAATGTCGGAAATAGCATACTTTTTCTTGACTTTAGTATACCCAAGATATATAATAATAATGTAAATGATAAAATTCTAATATAATTGAGCGCTCATTATTTAGAACTTTGTAAGGAAGGGATAAATAATGCAATTTGAAGTAATAAGAAAAAGTCATAAAAAAGAAATAATAATCGGAGTAATAGTATTAGTAATAATAGCTATAGTTTTCATAGTGCAACTAAGTTTTGCCAAATATCAAACAGTTAAGAATATGACAATAGTAAGTGGCACAATAGATTATTCATTGTCAGATTTTGAAATTATAGCAATGTATCAGCAAAAGGCAGATCAAACATGTACAGAAAGTAGTTGTTATGATGCAATAACAAAAATGCCTGGAATTGGTTATGCAATAAATGAAAGTAAAAGTTATTGCAATATAAATAACACAAAAGATCCAGGAGCTAGACTATATACAAATAGTGAATGGGAACATGTAATGATTGATTTACAAAGAGGAAGTAAGTGTTATGTTTATTTTGATAGAGGATCTATTATTGGAGGATCTATTATTGAAGGAAGTAATGGAATATTAAAAAATATAACAGTGAAGACAGGAACACCGAACTTTAGTAAAGTAGCAACCACCGATGAGGGGGTATATAAAGCAAAAGATGAATCAGGAAATGATAGTTATTACTGGAGGGGAGCCGTAACTAACAATTATGTAAAGTTTGCTAATAAATTCTGGCGAATAATCAGGATTAATGGAGATGGAACAATAAGAATAATCTATGATGGAGAAACAGCAAGAGCAAATGGTACCACCTTAACAGTAGAAACAAGTGCATTTAATACTACAAATAGCAATAATATGTATGTAGGATTCAGATATACAAGTGGCCAAGTACACGGATTAGGAACAGAATCAACAATATTAAAACAATTAAATACATGGTATACAACAAACTTAGCAAGTTATGCTAGTAAAATAGATATATATGCAGGATTCTGTGGCGATAGAACCCCTTATATATGTAGTGATTTTAAATGCGAAGATGCAACAAGTGGTGGAGGAACAGGAAAAACCGCAACATACTATGGAGTATATATAAGGTTATTTAGAAATAAAGCTCCTGTACTAACATGTCCAACAGAAGATTTTTATACTATGACTGGGTGGTCTGTAAAAGGAAATAAAAGCTTAACATATCCCATAGGCTTAATAACAGCAGATGAAGTAGCAATGGCAGGAGGATTAAGTGATGCACTAGTAACCTCAAACTCAAGTTATTACTTATACACAGGTAAAAGCTACTGGACAATGTCTCCGAATCGCTATGATAGCAGCAGCTCGTATCCTGCTGCCATGTACGTTGTGACTGGTTCGGAAGGCAGATTAACCTATGGCAGCGTGACGACCAGCGGATATGGTGTGCGCCCAGTAATAAATCTAAAAGCTGATGTTAAATTAACAGGAAAGGGCACAGCCTCTGACCCTTATATAGTACAGTAGGAGTTCTAATGAAGTTTAAAATAGAAGAAAAAACAAAAGAAGAAACCAATAATAAGTGTATAAGATTTCCTAAAGAACTAATTAATAAAATTAATAAAGTCACTGCTAAAAAAATAACATTCTCCCAGTTTGTTATTGATGCTTGTAATTATGCTTTAGATAATATGGAAAAATAATATATCATAAAAATACAACCTAATAAGTTGTATTTTTTCTAACTTTTGTCAAGTGATGTAACATTAATTGTTAAAATAATAGGGGTTTGTTATAATAATATTAAAGACTAAAGGAGATTTATTATGGAAAAGAAATATGTTTACCTTTTTAATGAAGGTAATAAAGATATGAAAGAATTACTTGGAGGTAAAGGGGCTAATTTAGCAGAAATGACTTCTATTGGATTACCTGTTCCCAGTGGATTTACAGTTACAACTGAAGCTTGTAATAAATATTATGAAGACAACGAAACAATGGCCGAAACTATCAAAGAAGAAATATTTGCTAAATTAAGTGAATTAGAAAGCATAACTGGTAAAAAGTTTGGTTCTAAAGATAATCATTTGCTTTTAAGTGTTAGAAGTGGCGCCCGAGCTAGTATGCCTGGTATGATGGACACAGTTCTAAATTTAGGTTTAAACGATGAAGTCGCAGAAAATTTTGCTTTATCTACAAATAATAAAAGATTCGTTTATGATTCATATCGTCGTTTAGTTATGATGTATGCTGATGTTGTAAAAGGACATTCTAAATCTAATTTTGAAGAACATCTAGATAAGTACAAAGAATCTAAAGGTTTTAAATCAGATTTGGATTTAGATGAAAATGATATGTTTAATTTAACTAACGACTTTAAAAAAATATATAAAGAGGTTGTAGGAGAAGATTTCCCAAGTGACCCTCGTATCCAATTAATTGAAACTATAATGGCTGTATTCCGCAGTTGGAATAACGAAAGAGCTATTTATTATCGTAAGCTTAATGATATTCCCTCATCTTGGGGAACTGCTGTTAATGTTCAAGAAATGGTTTATGGAAATAATGGAGAAAACAGTGGAACAGGAGTAGCATTCACTAGAAATCCTGCTACAGGAGAGAATAAACTTTATGGTGAATATTTAATAAACGCTCAAGGAGAAGATGTTGTGGCTGGTATTCGTACACCAGAACCTATTTCTAAATTAGAAAGTATCATGCCAAATATCTATAATGAATTTTCTAAATATGCTAAAATGCTTGAAGAACACTATCGTGATATGCAAGATATGGAATTTACAATTGATAACGGTAAATTATATATGCTTCAAACTAGAAATGGTAAAAGAACTGCGACTGCTGCTTTAAAAATAGCTGTTGATATGGTAAAAGAAAATATGATTACCAAGGAAGAAGCTATAATGCGCTTTGACGCTAAAAGTCTAGATAGTCTACTTCATCCATCATTTAATACAGAATCTTTATATAATGGCACTGTGATTGCTAGTGGACTTGCTGCATCTCCTGGTGCGGCTGCTGGTAAAATTTATTTTACTGCAAATGAAGTTATAGAGCATCATAAAGAGGGAGAAAAAACTATTTTAGTACGTCTTGAAACTTCTCCAGAAGATATCGAAGGAATGCATCATGCTGAAGGCGTTTTAACAATTCGCGGTGGAATGACTAGTCATGCGGCTGTTGTAGCTCGTGGTATGGGAATATGTTGTGTTTCTGGATGTGGAGAATTATCAATAAATGAAGAAGCTAAAACTTTAACTACTAGCACTGGCAAAATTTATCACGAAGGAGATGAAATTAGCCTAGACGGAGCAACAGGCAAAGTATACGATAGCATAATTAAAACTGAAGAACCCAATATAAATGGCGATTTTGCAACATTTATGTCATGGTGTGATGATATTAGAAGATTAGAAGTTAGAGCCAATGCTGATAACCCTAAAGATGCTGAAACAGCAAAAAAGTTTGGTGCCGAAGGGATAGGCTTATGTCGTACAGAGCATATGTTCTTTAATGAAGAAAGAATCTTTAATTTCCGTAAAATGATTGTATCAGAAACTACTGAACAAAGAGAAAAGGCATTAGCAGATATTCTTCCATATCAAAGAAGTGACTTTGAAGCCTTATTTAAAATAATGTCGCCATTTACCATTACAATTCGTTATTTAGACCCACCTTTACATGAATTTTTACCCCATACTGATGAAGAAATTAAATTATTAGCTGATAGTTTAAAGATAAAATTCGCGGATTTAAAAAAGCACATTGCATCTCTTAAGGAATTTAATCCTATGATGGGACATCGTGGTTGCCGTCTAGCTATAACTTATCCTGAAATTGCTCGTATGCAAACTAGAGCTATAATTGAAGCGGCCATTAATGTTGAAAAAACAGGGTTAAAAGTTAAACCAGAACTTATGATTCCTTTAATAGGTGATGAAAAAGAAATGTTATTTGTTAAAAATATAATTACCGAGACAGCCGATGCTATAATAAAAGAAAGCAATAGCAAGTTAAAATATAAAGTCGGAACAATGATTGAAGTGCCACGTGCAGCTTTACTTGCCGATGAAATAGCAAAACATGCTGAATTTTTCTCATTTGGTACTAATGATTTAACTCAATTAAATTATGGATTCTCGCGTGATGATGCTGGCAAATTTTTACAAGACTATTATAAAAATAATATTTTTGAATTTGATCCATTTACAAAAATAGATACTAAAGGTGTTGGCGAATTAGTAAGAATTGCAGTTCTAAAAGGAAGAAAAACAAGACCTAATATTCACCTTGGAATTTGCGGTGAACATGGTGGTGACCCTGCAAGTGTTGCATTTTGCGAAAGTGTTGGCCTTGATTATGTATCATGCTCCCCATATCGTATCCCAATATCTAGAATAGCAGCGGCAAAAGCAAAAATAAAGATAAATCAATAGTAATAAAATTTTGATATTGTGATATCGAGAAGTACTCAGGAACCTTTTATAAGACCCGAGTATTTTTTTATTAAACTAAAAAATAATTTAAGATTTGAAATTTATTAGAAATCATCTTTTTAAATTTTAAATTGACAAAATAAATATTATTAATTATAATAACCAAGCAAAAAGGAGTTATTTATGGCACTATTATATCGTATTATTCCTGACCAATGGGGTTATTTTTTTGAAAGAGGAGGTATTAATTTACAAGATGGATTAACTACAGAGGATTTGTTATATGATTTAGGATATATTAATAAGTCTCAACATTGGCCATATTTATCTATTACAACTGATCCTATGTTAGGATATCACGTTTGGCAACAAGGAATAGGACCTGGAATGTATTTTTTTACATCACCTTGGGATGCTGTAAAAACTTTTCGTTGTATTGATTGCCATAGTACTTTCTTTTCTAATCGTGGTGTACGTATTTGTGAATATGATATTCCTGATGCAATTATTGCAGAAAGCTGGAGCGGAGAAGGTCAATATAGTGGTGAACTAATACCAGAAATAAAAGTACCTCTCGATTTAATTTTAAAAGACCCTGAAACAAATATTACTCCTGAATTAAAGGAAGCTTTAAGAGAAGTTTCTTTTAATTCAAACACAAGAGTCATTCGCAAGACAAATACCCATTTTACATTTGTTTCGAAAAGATATAACTGATGAAAAGATTAAAATATTTGAAAAATTTTCAAAAGAAAAAGAAGATAAGATAAATGCTCGAAGATTTGAAAATGTTGGAATATTTAAAAAAACACCTTATATAACAGGCCGAAGATTTTATTTAACTATAATTGATTTTCGAGAAATAGTGCAACATGATGGTTATCATTATGGTGATTTAATACCCAAATCAAATGGTGTTTTAACAGAAGAAAATTTAGCGGAATATTTAAAAAGAAATTCGGTTAGATAGACTAGTAGATTTATATATATTTTAAAGATTTAAATAAATATATTTGGTGATAAATTTGCAGAAAATAAAAACGAAAAATATGATATTAAAGAGAAAATAAAATATCATAAATATAAAAAATGTAGTATACCTTATTTTTATCATAATAAAAATTCTGCTAATTGAGTTACGTATAATAAGGTTGCCAATAGATTTTAATATTAATCAAGAGCTTTTAGATGTTCCTAGCGATATAGCAAATATCTGAATAACTTATCATTTTAAAATAAATGCTTATATAAA
Source organism: uncultured Mycoplasma sp. (assembly GCA_947646115.1). Taxonomy (GTDB): domain Bacteria; phylum Bacillota_I; class Bacilli_A; order RF39; family UBA660; genus Caccenecus. The sequence goes on along the minus strand of CANSFH010000001.1, from coordinate 72,337 downwards.
AGAAGAAGTAACAAATACTATGGCTACATATTTAGAAAATAGCAATTATTATAAATACGGTTTTAAATAAAATTTTAATAAATAGTTATCTTAAGCTTTAGGTTTTAAAGCTTTTTCTTTGCTTTTTAAAATTATTATGCTATTATATTTTTACAAGGAGTAATTTTATATGTTTAAAGAAGAAATAATAGAATTATTAAATTTAATAAAGAACACTGAAGGTAAAGAACAAGAAACAATAATTGCTAGTAATTTTGAAATACTATCAGCTTCTTTTTATGCTTTAAAATTAACTGAAAGAAAAGAATTAATAGAATCTTATAGTGGTATTTTATATGACTTAGGTTTAATTACTAGTAAATATTTATCTGATGAAGAAAGATTAAAAAGAAGAAATAGAGCGATGAATAAACCTAAATTTAATGAAACAGAAGAAAAAATTAGACAAATATTTATAAATATTTTTGGCGAAGAACCATATTGGCTTAAATCTAAAAAAAGTTTTAGCCAATTTCGCAATAAAGGTATAAATATTATGTTACCTCATTGGGATAGTAATCTTGGCAGTGGTTATTTAGATGGTAAACCTAAAGGCTACTCTATTTGTTTAGGAACAGGTTTCCCATATTTTTATATTTATATTGGTGAAGATGAAGAAGATATATTTTTATATATAGAAAAAAAAGAAGAAAATGATTTAGAAAGTATAGAATTAAATCAAAAAGGAATAAATTTTTTAATAGAAATACAAAGAACATTTGCCAGTCGCACTCCCGATTCTATTTATGTATCATCATACTATAATGATGAAGATAGTAGATTAGCTTGGATGGTTACAAGTAGAGACTGTGAACGTTTAGTATATAGTACAGAAAGAATTACAAGTGGCGTAAGTAATATTGTTTCTCTAAGTGCTGAAGCTTATCAAAGTAAACTTATTTATCCTGTAAGTACTTTAAAAGAACAAGTAGAAAATAGAATTATAGAAAATGGTAATCCAATTACTATAGCAATGTTAAATGAATTACGTACTTCTTTTGATAATGCCTTTAATAAAGAAATTAATCCTAAAAGAGCTAGAGTTAATCCTGAAAGTGAAGAAGAATAAAATACTACTAAAGTGTTTTTTTTTGATATAATAAAAATATGCAACCGAAAGTTGGTAGAAAGTTTTTACAAAATAACATAAGATTTAAGTGATGAAAGGAGATACATCTAATGAAATTTGGAGAAAATCTCAAAAATTTACGAAAACAAATAGGCTTATCTCAAGAAAGTCTAGCTGAACGAATTGGCGTATCACGACAAAGTGTATCTAAATGGGAATGCGGCGAAGCATATCCCGAAATGACTAATATTTTATGTTTATGTAAAATATTTCATTGTAAGCTTAATGATTTAGTCCATAAAGATTTAGCTGACTTAAATTCATTAGATGCAGAAGTGCAAATGAAAATTGTAAAATTAAATGAAGAAAAACAAAGAAAAATGAAATATTTAAGTAAAGCCATCGCCATACTTGCTAAAATAAGTAAAATATTAGTTACGATAGCTATACCTTTAATTATTATAACCATGATTATTACCCCATTTTTTATAAGGAATATTAACTTAAAAGATAATGTTCTTACTTTTAATGGTTCTAACGATAAACTAGTTATAATTGAAGAAGAAGGTAAAGTTACATTAAAATTAAATGATAAAACCATAGCTAATGAAAAAAATGAAGATAATATTATTCGCTTTAAAGATATTTTAGAAAATAATTCTAAATTTAAAATCATCGGCTTTTTAGAAACAGGATTTGTAGTTTTAACGATTAGTTTATTCTTACTAAGACTTGCTCTAAGACATTTAGAAATGTTATTTAATAATATTAATCAAGGGAAAACCCCATTTACTTTAGAAAATGTTTCACATATCAAAAAAATAGCTTGGCTTTTAATTATTTTTATAATACTCCCTAATATTAGTGGTGTTATATTTGAGTTTATTTTAACTGTTGACTTAAATATTGGCTTTGAAGCAATAAATTTAATGGAAATATTATTCTTATTCAGTATTGCATATATTTTTGAATACGGATATGAAATTCAATTAGATTCTAAAGGCGAAATGTATGGCGGGTATCAAGAGTAAGATATCAAAAAATACTTAACTTAAAAAATATGAGATTATTAATAACTTTGACACAAGAATCTAATTATCACTTCACCTATATAATAAAAATATGATAAAATATGTTATCCAATATATAAAAAGGTGAGTGAATTGTTTTCATCAATAGAAGAGGCTATGAAATTGCAATTAAGTAACAAAGAAAAAGAAGAAAAAAATGAATAACTGAAATATTATAATATACTTTCTAAGTTAATTTTATATTAACAGCTTTATTTGTCATAAAAAATAAACAATAAGCAAAACTTAATTGACAACAAGATTAATATTTGATAAACTTATATTGATTGGTACTCAGGAAACTTATGAAGCCCTGAGTCAATTTTTATTTTAAGGGGAAATACTATATGAAAGAATATAAAACTAATGAAGAATTAATTGAACATTTAGAAGGTAAAAACGTTATTATTGATAATAAAAATATTGCTTTGAATATCATAGATAATTATTCTTATTATTCTGTTATTAATACCTATAAATATGTATTTCAAAAAAGCAATAATACATATTTTAAAAATGTTCGTTTTAATGAAATATATTCTTTATATAGTTTTGATAAAAATATAAGAACTATCTTTTTGAAGTATGCCTTAGAGTTTGAATTGAAAATAAGAGGTATAATGGGTAATATACTTGCCAAAAATTATGGCCTTGATAATTATCTTAATAAAGAAAGTTTTGATGATTTAGCAAATGCTACTGATATTGATATATAGTTGATTCAATAAATGCAGAAATTAACAAAAATAAAGGGAAACATCCAGCAATTACGCATTATGATCAAAATTATGGTTTTATACCTCCATTTGTTGCAATTAAAATATTATCTTTTGGTCAAATAAGTAGATGGTATGGATTATTAAAACAATCAGATAGAAATGAAGTAGCAAAAAAGTTTAATATATCTCCAAAATTATTAAAGCAAATTCTAGTTAATATGACACTTGCAAGAAATATTTGTGCACATTCGGATAGACTATTTTCTTTTCATAGTAAATTTTTTATGAGTTTTAAATTAATAGATAGTTCATATAAAGTAAATAATAATTCAACTAATTTATATATGTTGATTAGATGTATGGAAAAGTTTTTAAATAAAGATGATTATTAAGAATTAATTAAGTTAGTTGAAACGGAATTTAATAAACTAAAAGAGTCTATTAAATCGATTGAGGCACAGGTCATTTTAAAAGTCATGGGTTATCCTAATGTATAATTTAGGTAAATAGTACATATAATAATATTGATTGGTATTTAAGAAACTTACGAAGCCTTAAGTCAATTTACCTAATTTCTTTTTTAGAAATTAGGTATTTTTAATTAGCATAGTATGGTATAATTAATTTGGATGCATGATAATCATCAGTTAAGTTGAGTTTATATATTGCTACCCGAATTTGATTGTAGTACAAGCAAGTATCCGTGAAAAGGCCAACAAATAGAAAGTGATTATGAACTCTTTTTACCTTGTATAATCATTACAAAATATGATATTTTAAGATATTCATGTAATGTTTCAAGAGACTACCGAAAAATAAAATAAAGACTAGAAAGAAAAATTTTATGTGATATAATGTATATAGAGGAGGATTTATGAAAAAGTTTAAATTTATTTTTATTATGGGTATTGTTTTATCTCTATCAGTTTGCCTATTAACAGGTTGTACTAATAGTGAAGAAAAAGAAGAAAAACAAGAAGAAAAAACTGTTGCTATAATTTTGGGCAAACAATTTGAGAGTGAAATAAAAAATGAAAAGGATATTGAAAAAGTTGCTAAAAAAATAGCAGAAAATGAAATTCTTGAAATAAGCGTTGATGTATCTCAAATTAAAAAAGGAGACTACATTAGTGGTTTTCAAAAAGAAATTAAAGATTTCAAAGATGCTTATGCAATTAGACCAATGATCGGAACTATTCCATTTGTTGCCTATATTTTTGAAGTTGAAAATGCCACAGAATTTTCTGAAGAACTAAAATCTAATGCAGATTTAAGATGGAACATCTGTACAGAAGCAGACGAAATGCATACAATAGTTAGTGGAGATTATGTATTCTTCATTATGTCACCAAAGAATTTTGAACAAGAATAATAATCATTATGAAAAATAAAAAAAGTTTAATGGCTATATCAGCATTGCTTATTCTGATTTATCATTTATGGATTAATATTACAAATTTAAGAATCGAAATTTATTTAAGGCAAATATGTGTTATTGGTGTTGATATATTCTTCTTTATATCAGCATATTCTATTGGAAAATCAAAGATAAACTATAAAGACTTCATTGCCAATAGATTTAAAAAGATATATTTAGAATTCTTATTTTTTTCTATTATAGGAGCTATTTATTTCCAATGGAGCTTAAAAAAATTTTTAAGTGTGATATTCGGTTTTGAGTTAATTAAAAATGGAGGAGGATCATTTCTATGGTTTATCCCCGGAATTATGATAGTCTATTTGACTTTACCACTAATCAAAAAACTAGATATAAAATTCCCTAAAATAATTCCATTTATTTTATTAATTACATATGTGCTAGCAGTAGTTTTAATAAGCACTTTTAGCGATTACAATGCACTGTTTATTTTAATAAATAGAATTCCAGTAATATTAATAGGTTATTATTTTGCTAGATACGATATTTTTGATAAACTAGATAAAAATAAAATAATCTATTGGGCGTTAGCTATAATTAGTACTATTGTTGGAATAGCTATTTCATATTATATATTTAAAAATCACTTTAAAGTTACGTGGTTTAAAGAAATATATTATGTTTTATATATTCCATTAATAGTTGGCATTATCCTCATAATTGATAAAATCAAGAAAAATAAATTAATTGACTATATTGGCTCTACAACATTAGAGTTGTATGGTCTTCAAATGATTTTTGGCTTTAAAATTGCAAATAATGTATATCATTATGTTGATAAAAGATTAATCAGTAATATACTAAATATTATTATTATCATAATTATGGCAATAATCTGCAATTATTTTATCAATTTAAAAGAAAAGATATTTAAAATACAAAAATTAGACTAAGATAGGAACATCTTAGTTTTTTATAAATAGGTAACATTTATGACTGATGATACTATTAATAAATCTAACAAAAAAATATAGGCAGCTTCATCATAAGATGGAATTTTCATAAGTTTTATGATAATATTAAAATAAATCTTAAAGTTTATTAACCATAATGGAGGTGGGAAGATGAGAATTTTAGTTAAATAAGTTCGGCATAAACTTTAAATTATGCCAAAATATAAGGAGGCGTAATGTTAGAAGTTAAAAATGTAGATATAATGATATCTACAAGATATTTAATTGAATCATTATCTTTTACTTTAAATAAGGGTGATAAGCTAGCCATAATTGGTGAAGAAGGAAATGGCAAATCTACTTTACTAAAATCATTATTAGGAATATGTGATTATGCAGAAGTTTCAGGAATAATTAACTTTAAAGGAAACACTGTGGGTTATTTAGAACAATCATTAAATGGAAATGATTTAAATAAAAAAGTTTTTGATTATTTATTCCATGATGATTATGATTATTATAATAAAGTAAATGAATTTTACAAATATTTAGAAAATTTAAAAATAGACGATTATATCTTAAATCAAACTATGAGTAATCTATCTGGTGGCGAAAGAGTTAAAATTAGTATTTTGAAACTTTTACTAAATAGATATGATATTCTATTTCTAGATGAACCTACTAATGATTTAGATATTGAAACATTAGAATGGCTATCGACCTTTATTAATAAAACATCAAAACCTATAATATATATATCCCATGACGAAACCCTTTTATCAGATACAGCTAATATGATTTTGCATATCGAACAATTAAAGAAGAAAAGACAATGTCGACATACTATTTTAAAAATCAATTATGATGATTATGTTAATAGAAGATTAGAAACTATTAGCCATCAAACCCAAATTGCAAAATCTGAAAAAAGAGCATTTTCTAAACAAGAGGAAAAATTACGAAAAGTAATGCAAAAAGTGGAACACGAGCAAAACGTTATATCCCGAAAAGATCCTCATGGCGCCCAGGTTTTAAAAAAGAAAATGCATACTTTAAAAGCCCAAGAAAAGAAATTAAATAATTTAGAATTAACTGAACTACCAGAAATCGAGGAGAGTATTAATTTCTTTTTTGAGGATGTTTCTCTTCCTACTAATAAAGTTGTACTAAAATTAGATATTCCTAAACTTGCTATAAATGAAAAGGTATTATCTAAAAATATTAAACTTGATATAATCGGAAACGTTCATTTATGTATCATTGGACCAAACGGCATTGGTAAATCTACTTTAATTAAGCAAATATATCTAAAACTAAAGAACAGGACTGATATTAAAGTTGGCTATATGCCTCAAGTATATACAGATGTAATGGATGAAGAAGAAACTGTTTTAACTTTTCTAAATTCTAAAAATAAAGAAGATATTACTAAATTTAGAAAGTATTTAGGAAATATGAATTTTACCCAAGAAGAAATGATTGGAAAAATTAAAGATTTAAGTAATGGAACTAAAGCTAAATTATTATTAATCAAATTAGTTTTTGATAAATGTAATGTTTTAATATTAGATGAACCTACTAGAAACTTAAGTCCTTTATCAAACCCTGTTATTCGAAAAGTGTTAAAAGAATTTAAAGGAACAATCATAAGTGTTTCTCATGATCGAAAATATATTAATGAGGTCATTGATGAATTATATTATTTAAATAAAGATGGTTTAATTAAACATTCTTTTAAAAGCTCTTCTGATTAAAGAGCTTTTTTATATGTTTAAAAATATTTAATTTTTATATTCTATATGTTATAATTAAAAAAGGTGAAATTATGAAAATAATATATGGAAGTGGCAATCCTGATAAGTTAGCCGAAATAAAAGCTTTTTTTCAAAATAATAAATTATCTGATGAAGTATTATCTTTAAAAGATATAAATTTTACGGAAGACATAATTGAAGATGGCGATACTTTTGAAGAAAATTCTCTTATAAAAGCTAAAGCTATAAAAAAATATTGTGATGAAAATAATATTAATGAAATTATTATTACTGATGATGCAGGGCTTTGTGTTGATGCTCTAAATGGTCGCCCTGGAGTTTATTCAGCTAGATATGCTGGAGATCATGCTAGTCAAGAAATTACAATCAATAAATTATTAATGGAAATGAAAGATATTCCTTTAGAAAAAAGAACTGCTAAATTTGTTTGCGTTTTGACTTGTATTTTAAAAAATGGTGAAATAATAACTGTACGTGGTGAAACTAAAGGACGCATTGCTGAAAAAACAGGAACAATGGGAGGACTTACTTTTGGCCCAGTATTTATTGCTGATGAGTTTGGACGGATTATGAACGATTTAACTAAAGAAGAATTAAAACATACTCATCGCGAGAAAGCATTAATAAAACTCTTAAATATCTTGAAAGGAGACAATTAGATGTCTAAAAACAATAAAAAAAGGGTAGGTAAAACTATAAAGTTATATGAAGCATTATTTTTTGGTATAGCAGCATTATTATTATCTTTTATATTTTTGAAAATAATCTTTAAATAGGAGTGTATTTATGAATAAAGAAATAAGTCTAAAAAAATTCTTAATTGTTTTATTAAGTTTAATAATTATTGAAATTGCTATTTTTAGCTATATAAAATTTAAATCTGCGAGTAGTGCTAAAACTGAACGTGACGAGCATTGTGCTTTAGCAGTATGCAACGAATCTAAAACAATGTGTTATAATTACGATATTGATAATGACGGCAAAACAGTAATAACTTGGCGCGGAAGTTGTGCAGTTAAATAAGCAAATTCATCAAAAAATGATGAAATTTTTTTTGAAATTTATAAAGTACAAATTATGGAAATAATTCCCACTACTTGTAATTTTAAGAAAAATTTGTTAAAATATTGTCTGTACTTAAGGAAGGAACTTAACTATGCGGTATTTAGGACTTGATTTAGGAACTAAAACTTTAGGCGTAGCCATTACAGATAAAACGGGTACTTTAGCCAATTTTTTAAAAGTAATTCGTTTTAATAGTAATGATTACGAAACAGCAATCAATGAACTTCTAGATATAATAAATAACTATCAAGATATTCAAAAAATTGCTTTAGGCTTACCTAAAAATATGAATAATACTGAAGGATTTGCCTCTGAAAGAAGCAAAAATTTCAAGAAAATGCTTGAGAGCAAAATAGATATTCCTATATATTTAGTTGACGAAAGACTAAGTACAACTGAAGCTGAAAATATTTTAATAAATGCGGATATGAGCAGGCTAAAGAGAAAAAAAGTAATCGATGGGGTTGCGGCTACAATTATTTTAGAAACATTTCTAACTATGGAGGAAAATAAAAATGAATAATGAAAAAAGCCATACCTTTACAGTAAAAGATAAATCAGGAAAGGAAATTGAATACGAGGTATTATTTACTTTCAATTCAGAAAAAAATAATAAAGATTATATTATATTTACTGATAATGATACTGATGAAAGTGGCAGTATTATTACTTATGCAGCTATATATACTGAAAATGATGATAAACTAGAGTTAAGTGATATTGAAACCGAAGAAGAATGGAATTTAGTTGAAGATTTACTTGCTCAAATTGAAGATAAAATGGAAGAATAAAGAGGATTTATGAAAAAGAAAAAAATTATTATTATAGCGGTAGCTCTAATAGCTATTATCGCTTTATTAATAGGCCTATATTTTTATGGTCTAACACCTGCATCAAATGACGCTAAAACTGTCGAATTTACTGTAGATGCTGGTACTAATAAAATTAAAATTGTAGATAAATTAAAAGAAGCGGGCCTTATTAAAAGTAAAGTTGCCTTATATATTTATGTTGGTTTAAATAACAAACTAAATTTACAAGCAGGAAATTATGAATTATCACCTAATATGACTGCCAAGGAAATAATAGCTAAAATCAATGCTGGAAAAATAATAGAAGTTGACAATACTTTTAAATTAACATTTATTGAAGGCAAAAAAATAACAGATTATGCTAAAACTATAGCGAATGCTACTAATTCTTCATCTGATGAAGTACTAAAAATCTTAAATGATGAAGAATATATAAAAGAATTAATTGCCAAATATTGGTTTTTAACTGACAATATTTTAGATGATAGCATATATTATCCATTAGAAGGTTATTTATTTCCTAATACCTATGAATTATATAATGGTAGTAGTGTAAAAGATATTGTATCTAAAATGTTAGATGGCATGAATGATCGTTTAAAAGATCTAAAAACTACTATTGAAAATTCTAAATATAATATTCACGAAATAATAACTTTAGCTAGCATAGTTGAAAGTGAAGGCGCTAATTCTGATGATCGAGCAGGTGTAGCAGGCGTATTCTACAATCGTTTAAAAAGAGGAGAGCCGCTAGGTAGTGATGTAACTGCTTACTATGCTGCAAAAAAGGATTTTTCTACTGATCTATGGCAATATGAAATTGATGCCTGTAATCCATATAATACTAGAGGTAAATGTGCTATTAATGGTATTCCAGTAGGGCCTATAAGCAATCCTAGTTATGAATCCATAAAAGCTACAATTAATCCCAGTGAACATGATTACTTATTCTTTGTCGCTGATAAGAATAAAAAAACATATTTTACAAGAACAAATGGCGAACACGAAGCTAAAATACGTGAACTCAGAGCCGCAGGTTTATGGTATACGTATAATTAAGGAGAGAGTTTTATGAAAGATTTAATATTAGAAATGGAAGAATATGCGAAAGAGCATAACGTTCCAATAATAGAAAAAGATTCCATTACTTTAATAATGAAATATATAAAAACTAATAAAATCAAAAATATTTTAGAAATAGGAAGTGCTATTGGCTATTCTGCTATTTTAATGGCAAGTGTTGAAAAAGATATTACTGTAACTACAATTGAACGTGATGAGACTCGTTATATGGAGTGTTTAAAAAATGTTAAGAAATGTGGTTTTGAACAAAAAATAAATGTTGTATTTCAAGATGCTTTAGATGTTAACTTAAGCAACGTTTCATATGATATGATATTCATTGATGCTGCTAAAGCCCAATCTATTAAATTTTTTGAAAAATTTAAATACTTCTTAAAAGATAATGGTGTAATTATTACAGATAATTTAAAATTCCATGGCAATGTTGGGAAATCTAGCGAAATTGAATCTAAAAATTTACGTAGTCTAGTCGAAAAAATCGAAAATTATATTGAGTTTTTAAAAGAAAATAAAGAATTTGATACTAATTTTTATGATATAGGAGATGGACTTGCTGTGAGTGTAAAGAAAAATGACAAAAAATAAAACATTATTACTCATTAATGATTATAATTTAATCGATACATTAAAGAAAGAAAGTAGTATTACTTTCCTTTTTCCGTTAGAAGGTTTTAGTGTCGGCTACACTAAAACATTTAATATTAAAGAAATTAATGTTGAAGGCTTTATTTTTGTTAATCGCATTTTAGACAATACCTCAATTATTGAGTTAAAAAAGATTCTAAAACATTTACCTAAAAATATAAAAGGAATTGTTTTTGATGATATTGGCGTTTTAAATATATTACAAGAATTAAATTTGAGCATTACTAAAATATTATTTTTAAATCATTTAAATTGCAATTATGAAAGTATTAATGCTTATTTAGAATATGTAGATAGTGTCGTAATAAGTACCGATGTTACTAAAGAAGAGACAGAAGAAATATTATTAAAGGCTAATAAACCACTTGTATTATATGCTTTTGGTCACGTCAATATAATGTATTCTAGAAGAACTTTAATCACTAATTATAATAAGCATTTTAGTAAAAAGGTTTCATTAAATAGCAGTCTTGAAGAAACTATGAGTCATAAAAAATTCAAAATTATCGAGAATGCTTATGGAACAGTAATCTATACTAATGATCCTTATAATGGATTATCATTATCTAACAAAGAAAATATATTATATAATTTAATTAATACTGTATTTTTAAGTAATGAAGAAGTTATAAATATTATAAATAGAAAAAATAATTTAGATAGTGACTACCCATATAAATATTTAAGTGAAACCGAAATGATTGTTAAGTTAAGGAGTGATGAAAAATGATAGAATTACTAGCTCCTGCCGGAAATTTAGAAAGATTAAAAATAGCCTATCTTTATGGCGCTGATGCTGTTTATGTAGGTGGATATAACTATAGTCTTCGTGCTAATGCTATTAATTTTAGTGTTCTAGAACTCAAGGAAGCCACGCTTTTTGCTCATAACTTAAATAAAAAAATTTATGTAACAGTAAATATTGTCCTTCATAACAACGATTTAAAAGGTTTAAAAGAATATTTACAAGAACTAGCTAATATTGGTATTGATGCAGTAATCGTAAGCGATATCGCAGTTATTAAATGTATCAAAGACCATAATATTAATTTAGAAATTCACTTATCAACCCAAAGTTCAACCCTAAATTATGAAGCAGCACTATTTTATAAAAAACTAGGCGTTAAAAGAATAGTTTTAGCTCGGGAAGCAAGTAGAGAAGATATCAAACTTATTAAAGAAAAAACAGGTCTTGATTTAGAATGCTTTATCCAAGGGGCGATGTGTACTAGCATAAGTGGCAAATGCGTCTTGTCAAATGTAACTACAGGTAGAGACTCTAATCGTGGTGGTTGTGCTCAAATTTGTCGTTGGACTTTTAAGGTAGACGAAGAGCCAGAAATATTTAGTATGACGCCTAAAGATTTAAATATGGCTATGTACTTAAAAGACATGATGGATATTGGTGTTAATTCCTTTAAAGTAGAAGGTCGAATGCGTTCAATTTATTATATTGCAACTGTTATTTATGAATATCGTAAATTAATAGATTTAACTAAAAGTAATAAATTAACTGAAAAAGACATATTATATTCTAATGCTATAATTAACCGTTGCGCTAATCGTGATAGCACTGTCCAATTTTATGATAAATTACCCAGTGATAAAGAGCAATATTATTTAGGACGTGAAGAAATATCTAATCAAGATTTTTTAGGTATAGTATTAAAAAAAGCTGATAATAATAAAATACTAGTTGAAGAACGTAATTTCTTTAAAATTGGCGATGAAGTTGAGTTTTTTGGTCCAGGAATTGAACCAATAACTTATAAAATTAATAAAATATATGATGAAAACATGAATCCTATTGAAGTAGCAAGGCATCCAAGAATGCTTACATACTTAGATTTTACAGGTAATTTACCAGTTGGTTCAATGATGCGATTAAAATCGTTTGACAAAAGTATGTATTTGTAGTATTCTTTTGTAGGACAAAATTTGTTTTGAGGAGAAGATTAAAAAAATGAAAAAAGATAATAGAGTAGTATTAACTCCCGAAGGTTATTTAGAACTTGAAGCTGAGTTAAATGATTTAAAATTAAATAAAAGACCAGAAGTAATTAATTCATTAAAATATGCTCGTAGTTTAGGTGATTTATCTGAAAATGCTGACTATGATGCTGCTCGTAATGAACAAGCACAATTAGAAAGCCGCATTAAAGAACTTGAATATAAACTTGAACATTGTGAAATAGTTGAAAATATTGATAAACATGTAGCTAATGTTGGATCAACTATTGTTATTGAATATGAACCAGATGATTGTGAAGAATTTAAAATCGTAGGTTCTTTAGAAGCTGACCCATTTAATAATAAAATATCTAATGAGTCGCCAATTGGAAAAGCTGTTATAGGTCACAAAGCTGGTGAAGAAGTATCAGTAGAAAGCCCTAACGGTGCTTATACAGTCTTATTAAAAAGCGTTAACTAATTATTGTAATTTAAAATACTTTATGATATAATTGTTAAGACCCAAGAAAACAATCCGCTTATATATAATAATGATTGTTGGTTAATAAAATATAGAGAGGATGTGTAGTATGGCAAATTTAGTTGATAAAATTAATGAACGTCATATTAAAAAAGACATACCAGAATTTCGTGTAGGCGACACTGTTCGCGTTGATGTATGGGTAAAAGAAGGAAAAAAAGAAAGAATCCAAGCTTTTGAAGGTTTAGTAGTAGCTAAAAAAGGTAGTGGTGTATCTGAAACTTTTTCAGTAAGAAAAAAATCAGGTGGCATTGGAGTAACTCGTATTTTTCCAGTTAATGCTCCTACAATCGATAAGATTGAAGTGCTTAAAAAAGGTATGGTTAGACGTGCTAAACTTAACTTTATTAAAGGTATGCGTAAAGAATACCGTGTTAAAGAAAGAAATGGACGTTAATAATAATTTTAAATTTAAAATGGAAATTAAGCGATTAATTTCTTTTTTTATTGAAGAAAATTAAAAAAAGTGATACTATAAATTTAGGCTAAAAGGAGAAAAATATGAATATAAAAAAAATACTTAAAGATTTAGTACCTTATATTATTATAATAATAGTAGTCATCCTTGTAAGAACATTTATAGCTACACCCGTTAAAGTAAATGGTTCAAGCATGTATCCCGCTCTTAAAGGAAAAGAAATAATGTTATTAAATAAGTTAGGTAAAATTGATCGTTTTGATATAGTTGTTTTAAAAATCGATGAAGAAAATGATAATTTAATTAAAAGAGTAATAGCACTTCCCGGTGAGTCTATTGAAATAATAGATAGCAAAATTTATATTAATGATAAAGCACTTTCAGATAAGTATGGGGTAGGCAATACCTACAGCATTGATAAAATTACTTTAAAAGATGACGAATATTATGTTTTAGGTGATAATAGAGTAATTTCAATGGATTCTAGAGTGTTTGGTCCTATAAAGAAAGAGGATATTAAAGGTACTACTAATTTTGTTATGTATCCTTTTAAAAGTATTGGTAAAGTGGAATAGAAATGTTTGAAGATTTAAAAAAAGAAATAGAAAATTGCAGATATTGTGAGGAAGCTTTCGGATTTATACCACATCCTGTCTTTTGGGGTAATGAAAATGCTTTAATTGCCCAAATAAGTCAAGCTCCATCCTTAAGTGTTCATAATAGTGGCAAACCATTTACAGATATGAGTGGTAAAACTTTAAGAGAATGGTATCAAATAAGTGAGGATATTTTTTATAATAAAGATAATTTCTTTATTGGCGCGATTGCCCATTGTTATCCTGGAAAAGATAAAAATGGTAATGATAAATGTCCGCCTAAATGTTGTTTTAATAAATGGGTAGAAAAAGAACTCCAACTTTTAAATAATAAAATTTATATTATAATTGGTGCGAAAGCTGCTAAAATATTTTTTCCAAATGAAGTATTTGAAGATTTAGTGTTTAAAAATAATATTTGGAATGGTAAACTTACTATAGTCTTACCTCATCCATCTCCTTTAAATAGAAGATGGATTAAATCACATCCAGAATTTATAAATAAGAGAATATTTGAAATTAGAAAAATTATAAAAGAAGTATTAAATTATTAAAAAAAGAGGTAAATAATGAATTTAGAAAAATTTTTAATTGAAGCAAAGAAAGAGACATATGCTAATGGAAATGTTGAAAAAATAAAAAGTTCAAGATTAAAATCAATAGATTATGAATATAAGAAAGATAATATGATTTATCATGATACTTTTTTTGGTGGAACTCGTTTTATTGGTGAAGAAGTGGTTTATATGGATAATAATGCTTATTGGGGAATGAATTATTATGGCATTACTCTAGATGAGGAAATAAGCGAAGAAGCTATGGATAAAGCTTTGAGACCAGCCTTAATGATGGTTGGAGAAAGAAGTATTATTCCAGTCCGAGGACCTGAAGAATTTATAAATGGCAAATATAAATACACTTTTGAAGTTATAGGTGATTTGTCTAATTTTAATGGTATAGAAACCATTTATAAAAATAATAAAAAAATATATGAATTAAAGTGTAATGGTGGCTTAATCAAATAAAATATAGGAGGAAATATGGAACTAAAAGAAAATAATGAATATGTTGAAGCTTTTTCGCTAAATGAATTAGGAGAAAGAATAAATACTGGTAAACTAGTAAAAAGAGGAACTTCTGCTGGTGAAGGTTTATATGTAATTGGAGTTAATAATTGGATAATTAATTCTGATGGCAAAATATTAGTTCAAAAAAGGTCAAAATTTAAAAAGAATAATCCTAGTAAGTGGAGTTCTACAAATGGCTTACGCGAACCAAAGGAAGAAAGTATTGATACAGCAATTAGAGAAACCAAAGAGGAACTAGGAATAGATGTTAAAAAGGAAAATATGAAATTTATTACCTCAAGAATTGCTGGTGAAAATTTAATAGTCGATATATTTGTAACCCATACAGATATTGATATTACTAAAATAAAAATTCAAGAGGAAGAAGTTGAAGAAATAAGATTTGTATCTAAAAGTGAATTATTAGATTTAGATATATCAACAACATGTGAATATGTTAAAGAAATAGCAGACAAAATATTTGATTAAAATATAATACAAAGGGTTTCACTTTAAATGACGCAAGATTTACCAAAGGTAATAAATATGATGAAGTAGTTGCTAAAAATTATTTGAATGAAGAAGAATTAAATAAGTTAAATGGCTTAACAAATATGTTTTAGTATTTGTTGAAGATGAAGCGAAAGAAAGACATGTTATGACAACGCAAGATTGGATTAATGCAACAGATGATTTATTAAAATTTAGAAGAAAAAACGTTTTAAAACATTTAGGAAATGTAATTCATAAAGAGACGGTAGAAAAAGTTGAAAGTGAATATGAAAAATATAGAGTAATTCAAGATCAAGAATATATTTCTTCAATGGATGAATTTTATAATAAATATTTAAATGAAAATAAAGGTAGTGATTAAAAATGGCAGTAAAAAAAGAGATAAAAGTAGAAGCAGATTTAACGAAACCTGCAGAAAATATTACAAATTCAGTTATTATTCCGCCTGCGCATGAAGCCTCAAAAGGAATAACAAAGTTATTAAGTGTGATTACAACCTTTATTGATAATGTTACTTATAAATACATAGCTAATTCAGAATACAAGAAACAATTATTTTTAGACGAATTAGAAAGGAAATATAATAATATTCCAGCTGATGATTTAGTTGAACCAAGTATAAATATTTTAGGTAATGTAATGGATACTTTGAAATATAATTTGGATCAAGATTTTTTAGTTGAAATGTATACTAATATATTAATCAGTGATATGGATATAAAAACTAAAAGTAAATGTCACATATGTTATGTTGAAATATTAAAACAGTTAAGTAAATATGATTTAGAATTACTAGCTGCCATTTATAAAATGAAACATACTAAAAGTATTCCCTTTGGCAGATTAAATGTTGTCGATTCTAATAATAAATTATTAGATTATGAATTTCATAATTCTTTATATGTAGCTAAAATTTCAAATTATTTTATTTATGATTATAATCAATTCTCAAACAGTATTGAAAATCTGGTAAGATTAGGATTAATAGAGATAAGTTATGTTAAATATTATACTGATAAAAGTATTTATAATGATTTAATTAAAACTGTTTCACCAGCATGTAATGAAATAATAGAAAAATTAAAAGCAGAAAATCCCCAAGCTCGTTTGGGATGCGAAAAAGGAATATTATCAATAAACAACTTAGGATATGATTTAATGCAAATATGTTTGAGAGATAACTAAATAAAAATTGTAAGGAAGTGAAAAAGTTATGGAAAACAATCAACAAAATACAACAATCAATTGGTACCCAGGTCATATGGAAAAAGCCAAAAGATTAATGATTAAAGAATATAAAAATATAGATGTAGTTTATGAATTAGTAGATGCAAGAATACCAAGGTCATCTAAAATAACAAATATATATAGTATTATAGGAAACAAACCCAAAATACTAATCATGACTAAAAAAGATTTAACAGACCCAGTACTTGCTGATAAATGGGTTAAATATTATGAAAATCTTGGCAGTAAAGTAGTTCTTGCTGATTTAACTAGCGATAACGATATAAAAAAAATAATTAATTTTACTCATGAACTTATGGCGGATATGCAAACCAAACGAGAAGAAAAAGGCCTCAATAAAAAAGAAGTTCGTGCTTTAGTAGTTGGTATTCCTAACGTTGGGAAATCTACCTTAATCAATAAACTAGCAGGCAGAAAAGTAGCAAATGTAGGTAATAAACCAGGTATTACTAAAGGATTAACATGGCTAAAAACCAATCATAATATTGTTTTACTTGATACGCCAGGAATTTTAATGCCTAAATTAGAAAACCAAGAAATTGCTCTTAATTTAGCTTCATTTTTCTCTATTAAAACAGAAATACTTGATGTAAATGAAGTAGCAGTCCATATTCTAAATAAGTTAAATCGTCATTATCCGCTAAAATTACAAGAACGTTACAATATTAAAGGTGGAAGTCTTGAATTAGACTTTGAAATGATTTATAATGAATTAGGTCGTAAAATGGGTGCTATAAGATTTGGCGAACCAGATTATGAACGCATCAGTAATCGAATTATCAATGATATAAAAGATGAATACATAAAAGGAGTATGCTTTGATAATGAAATCTAAATCTAATCTTTTAAAATATGAACGCGATTTATACAAAAATAACATTACCTTAATAGCTGGTGTTGATGAAGCAGGGCGAGGTCCTTTATGTGGTCCAGTTGTCGCCGCTGCAGTTATCCTACCTAAAAATTATGAGTTAGAAGGTTTAAACGATTCCAAACAATTAAGTGAAAAAAAACGTGAAGAATATTTTGAAATTTTGCATAAGGATGCATTAGCAATTGGAGTAGGGATAGTTTCTCCTAAAGAAATAGATGAAATAAATATATTAGAAGCATCTCGTAAAGCAATGTATATTGCTCTTGATAATTTAGATATAACACCTGAATATATATTAAGTGATGCTATGAGCCTTAATGATATAGATATTCCATCACGTCCCATTATTCATGGTGATGCTTTATCGCTATCCATTGCCGCTGCTAGTGTTATAGCTAAAGTTACTCGTGATCATATAATGTACGAAATGGATTTGAAATATCCCGAGTATAATTTAAAAAAACACAAAGGATATCCTACTAAAGAACATCTAGAATTAATAAAAAAATATGGTGTCACAGAAGAATATCGTATGAGTTATCGACCAGTAAAAAGAATTTTGGAGGAATTAAGTAAAAATGAACAAATTAGTTAAATTATGGCAAAATCAATTCTTTAAAAATTATTTTATATTAATTATAGCTTTTACCGTAGAAGAAATAATATTTAGATTAATTGAGAATCTATCAATATTTTCCTATAGTGGTTTAAGAATATTTATAGGCTTAAATATCATTTCTCTTATCTTAAGTTTTATTTTACAGCTTTTACCTAAAATAGTCGGAAAAATATTTAATTCTATAATTATTCTTATTGCTGCTATTTATGGTATAGCTGAATTAGGTTTCAACCATTTTCTTGGTGTTTATGCCTCAATTCAAGTTAATAGTCAAGCCGGAGCAGTCACAGATTATATTTGGGATTTTATTAAAAGTTTTCATTGGACTTTTTATCTCTTATTAATACCATTTATTCTGGTGTTAACATATTATATATTCTTTGACAAATACGTAAGCTTTGATATGCCTAAGAAAAAAGCCAATATGCTAAATGCTATAATAAAAGGATTTTATGTTTTAATAATAATCTTTTTAATACTAGCATATTTTGGCACTATGAAACTCAAGTTTATGCAAAATAGTCGCCAATCAGTTTCATCCTATGAAATTTTTATAAAACCAACAACTCCAAGTTTAGTTGTCAATGAATTTGGCTATATCGCATTTAGCATGTTAGACATTAAAGAATATTTATTTCCTGGTAAAGAATTAGATACTGAAATCAATTATAATCCAGATAATATAAAAGAACCAAATACTGGAAATAATTCAAATAACACATCATATGTTAGTCAAACAACTATAAATAATAGTACATGGAAAGACATAATTGCTAATGAAACAGATAAAAATAAAAACACCTTAAATAAATATTTTATAAGTAATAATATTTCTTTAACTAATGAGTATACTGGCATGTTCGAAGGCAAAAATTTAATTGTAATCATGCTTGAATCTGGAAGCAATCTCTTATATAATTCTGAATTTTATCCTAATTTAAACAAGTTATATTTTGATGGTTGGGTATTTGGTAATTATTATTCTCCTAGAAATTCTTGTAGCACTGGTAATAATGAATTAAGTGGCATGACAGGTCTTTACTCAATTTATAATAACTGTACTGCTAATATTTATTCCAATAACACTTATTTTGAAAGTATCTTTAATTTATTCAAAAACAAAGGATATACCGCTGATAGTTATCATGATCATAGTGAATTTTATTATGACCGTAAGACAATTCATAAAAATATGGGAAGTGATAAATTTTACAATGTCGATGATATGAAGTTAAAATATAGTGGTTCGGAATGGGCTAGCGATGCCGAAATGATGGAATATTATCTTAAAAATCTTGATAAAAGAGATAGTAATACGCCATTTATGTCTTGGATAACTACAGTTACATCTCATCAATACTATCGAACTAGCAGTAAATATTATAAAGAGTATGGAAGTCTTTTTGATAAAAGTTTACCTAGTGATGTTAGGGTATACATGTCTCGACTTAAAGTTGTTGATGATGCTATAGGAATCTTGTTAGATGGCCTAGAAGAAAGAGGAATTTTAGAAGATACTGTTATTGCCTTATTCTGTGATCATTATCCATATGCTATAAATCTCGATAGTTTAGGAAATGCTTTAGGCTATTCTGTAAGTGAAGACAATTTAATGGACCAAGTACCATTTATTATATATAACAAAGGTACTGAAAGAAAAATATTTACAGAATATACATCCTATGTTAATTTAACACCTACTTTAGCTAATTTATTTAAATTAGACTATGATTCTCGAATTTATTTAGGTAGTGATATCTTAAGCGAAGATTATAATTCTTTAGTATTATTCGCGGATGGTTCATGGAAAAATGAATATGCCTTCTTTAATGCTAGCACTAATAAAATAAAATACTATACAGATAAAGTGTATACTGATGAAGAAATACTTGCTATTAATGAAGAACTAAGTTTAAAATTAAAAATGAGTAATTTGGCTATTAAAACCAATTACTTCAGCTATTTAGAAAAAAAGCTAAATAGTTATTCCGCTTCCACAGAATAAACAAAAAGAAAGGAAATATATATGAATAATTTAGTAATAGTTGAATCTCCTGCAAAAAGTAAAACTATTGAAAAATATTTAGGCAAAGATTATAAAGTAGTTTCTAGTAAAGGGCATATTAGAGATTTAGCTACCACTGGAAAATATGGTTTAGGAATAGATATTGAAAATGGTTTTGCACCCAATTATGTTCCTATTACAGGCAAAAAGAAAGATATTAGCGCTTTAAAAAAGATGGCTAGTGAGTGTAATAAAGTAATACTTGCTACTGACCCCGACCGTGAAGGAGAGGCTATTTCTTGGCATCTTTTTGACGAGCTTGGCTTAAAAGAACATGACTATGAGCGTGTAGTATTTAATGAAATTACGAAAGATGTTGTTGTAAATTCCATTAATAACCCCCGTAAAATAGATATGGATTTAGTTAAATCTCAAGAAACCAGAAGAATGCTTGACCGTATTATCGGTTTTAGATTAAGTAAACTAATGCAAAGAAAAACTGGTGGTAAAAGTGCTGGCCGTGTGCAAAGTGTTGCTCTAAAATTAATAGTTGATCGTGAACGTGAAATACTTGCTTTTGTTCCTGAAGAATACTGGACTATAGAAGCAGATTTTAAAGATTTTAAAGCCAGTTTAGAAAAATATCATAATAAAAAGGTTGAGATACATACTGAATCAGAAGCCGATGAAATACTAAATAAATTATCTTTATCTTTTAAAATTGCTAGTGTTGAAGAAAAGGAAAAGCTAAAAAAACCTAAAGATCCTTTTAGAACTTCAACTCTTCAACAAATGGCTGCTAATCGTCTTAATTTCTCATCAAGCAAAACAATGCAAATAGCTCAAAAACTTTATGAAGGTATGAATATAGGCAGTGAAACTGTCGGTCTTATTACTTATATGCGTACTGATTCAACTAGACTTAGTGATGTTTTTGTAACTGATACTAAAAAATATATTAAAGGCAAGTTTGGTGAAGAATATGTTGGCAATGTAAAAGCTTCTAAAGAGCCAAAAGGAGCCCAAGATGCTCACGAAGCTATAAGACCAACAAGTATAACTAGAACTCCTGAATCAATAAAAGAATATTTAAGTAATGATGAATACAAGCTTTACCGTTTAATTTATATTCGCAGTTTAGCTTATTTAATGAGTAGTGCTAAAACACTTGCCACTACTGTAAATCTTGAAAATAATGGCTATATGTTTAAAGCTACAGGTAGTGTTCTAAAATTTGACGGTTATTTAAAAGTATACAGTGAATATGAAGATTCCGAAGATATCCTTTTACCAGATTTTAAAAATTATAAAAGTGATGTTATTGTTGCAAGTATAATAGAGAAATTTCAACATTTTACAAAACCTGCTCCAAGATATACTGAATCTAGTTTAATTAAAGAAATGGAATCTCTAGGAATAGGACGTCCTAGTACTTATGCCACTATTATGAAAACTATAAAAGATAGAGGTTATGTTACAATTGATGATAAAAAGTTCTATCCTACTGAAATAGGTTTTGAAACTACTGATAAACTTCAAGAATTTTTCAGTGATATTGTTAATGTTGAATATACTGCTAATATGGAAACAGAACTTGATGAAATTGCTGATGATAAAATAAATAATATTGAAGTTTTAACAAAATTTTATGATGAATTCGCTCCATTGGTTGAAAAAGCCTTTAAAGAAATGGAGAAAAAAGAACCAGAAAAAACTGGGGAAGTTTGTCCAGAATGTGGCAGTGAATTAGTTATAAGAACTGGTCGTTTCGGCGAATTTGTTGCTTGTTCCAATTATCCAACTTGTAAATACATCAAAAAAGAGGAAAAAGAAGTAAAAATTATTGCCAAATGTCCAAAATGTGAACACGATATCGTTGCTCGTCATACTAAAAAAGGTAAAGTATTTTATGGTTGTTCAAACTATCCAAAATGCAATTATGCAACTTGGTATGAACCTACAGGTGAAAACTGTCCTAACTGTAATAATTTACTTGTTAATAAAAATAAAAGCACTATATGTGAAGAATGTGACTATACTAAATAGTCACTTTTTTCTTAAATAAACAAAACCTTGTAACTAATAAACTAATATGGTATATTAATTTATGTCACTTCTAAATTATGAAAGGAAAAAACAATGAATATATTAAAAGTTGAAAACCTATGTAAAAAAATAGGTAAAAAAGAAATTCTCAAAAATATAAGTTTTGAAATTAATTCTGGCGATATTTTAGCTTTTATAGGCCCTAATGGTGCTGGCAAAACTACCACTATCAAATGTATTTTAGGATTACAAAAAACAACCAAAGGCCATATATCAATAAATGGATTTGATATCAAAAAAGATTTTGTTAAAGCTATTTCTAAAGTAGGATGTATTGTAGAATCTCCCGATGTATATATGAATTTTTCAGGCTATGATAATTTAAAAATGCAAGCTAGTTTATATGATGGCATTGCAGAAGAAGAAATTATTCGTGTTATTAAATTAGTTGGTTTAGAAAAACGTATTTATGATTCAGTAAGTAAATATTCTCTAGGAATGAGACAAAGACTAGGAATAGCGATTGCTCTTATAAATAATCCTAATTTATTAATTTTGGATGAGCCTACAAATGGCCTGGACCCTGAAGGAATAAAAGAGCTGCGAGATCTTTTAATTAAACTTGCCAAAGAGGGCGTAGGAATACTAATTTCTAGTCATAATTTAAGTGAACTTGAAAGTTTTTGCAATCGCGTTTGTATTTTATCTCATGGCGAAAAAATAGAAGAAAACAGTATTGAAAAAATAAAAGAAATTGATGAAAACAAATATATAATAAAATTATCTCAAACTTCTAAAATTAAAAAACTATTAGGGAATAACTCTAATATATTAGACAAAAATTTCGTGGAAGTTATAAAAAGTGAAGAAGAAATTGCCGAACTCATTAAAGAACTTGTTAATAATAATATTAATATTTATGAAGTAAAAAAAGAGACACTTTCGCTCGAAGAAGCTTTCATTAGAAGAGCAGGAGGCAAAAAAATTGATTAAATTAATAAAAATAGAATTAAAAAAGTTATTTCGAAAAAAAAGCTTTTATGTTATTAGTCTTATTTTTATAGCATTTTGCATTTTAACTAATGTAATATATAAAAAGTATGATAGTATGAATTATATTGACGATAATATTGATATAACCGAATTAAAAAGTATTAATAAAACATTAGATTTAAGTAATAGTACCGAACTTGAGGAATATGTATCTAATATTAGCACGATTGAAATAGCCGAATTAAAAACTAATTTTAAAAATAACACTCAATTATATTTAATAGATAATTTATATGATTTAATTTATGCTAAATATGAAGCTAAATATATTTTGCAAGATCAAACAGAAGAGAGAGCAATTTCTTTAGAAATTGAAAATAAACTTACTAAAATTAAAAATAACGAATGGCAATTTTTTACTAAAGAAAAAATCGAAAAGTATCAGTCTTTAATAGCTAATACAGATGATATTATAGCCCAAAAAAAATTTAAAGAAGTAATTAAACTAGAAGAATATCGTTTAAATAATAATGTAGGATATGATAATAATAACTATTTATTTAATGCTATTGAAGAAATAGAAACAGATTTACCAGAATATTATAATTTAGAAAACAAAGCTACTCATAATAAATTAGAAACTGAACGGCTATCTTTCCTAAAAGAAGAAATGGCAATAAACAATTATATTTTAGATAATAAAGCTGATATTAATAATCCTTCATCAATTAATGCCATATTAAAAAAATTTGCTAATGAATTTAGTATCTTTATACTTATTTATGTCATAATGATATGTGGCTCTATCATGAGTGAAGAATTTAGTAAGGGAACAATTAAATATTTACTCACTAAACCATATAAAAGGAGCACTATTTTAACAGCCAAATTATTAACCGTGTTATTACTTATCCCGATTATAATTTTATTTATGGTTTTAATTGAATTTTTAATTGGCGGTATTATATTAGGTTTCCAAGGTATAGATATCCCGGTTATTATATATAATCCCAGTACTAAACTACTAGTTTCATATAATATTTTTATTTATACTTTTATGCAATTATTAAGCATTTTTCCGGCTTATTTAGTTTTAGGAATTATTTGCTTTTCCTTAAGCACAATAACCGCTTCAACTTCTGCCGCTACCACTATAACTTTTCTTTTTTACTTAATTAGTAATGTTATAGTTACGCTTGTAAAAGCTTACAATATCAGTTTTTTAAAATATTTTGTATCTATTCATTGGGATTTTAGCTATCTTTTAAACTTTGCAAAACATCCTTTTGGATTTAACACTTTTACATCAATGGGAATAACTATAATATATATAATTGTAATATTATGTCTAACTTATTTATATTTTGCTAAAAAGGATGTAAAAAACATTTAAATTTAGTTATAATAAATATAGGTAGTGATTTATATGAAGTTAGAAAAAAGAAATATTCAAAAATTAAGCATAGTAGTTTTAAGTCTTACATTAGCGGTATTAATCTTTTTTTCTACTAATAGTAGTAATAGTAAAGTTATATTAGAAAGTTATGCTAGTCCCCAAGACATAAATTCTTTAATTGAAAAAATTGAAAAAGACAATCCTAATCTAGAAAAAATTTATGAAAACAACCAGGTAAAAGATTTTAAAAGTATTATTTATAAAAATGAAACAAAGTATCAAAACCTAATTATAGATACAAAAACTGGTAAAGAAATCACTTTTACTGATTTAATTAAGATTGATAAAAATGATAAATTTGCCAAAAAAGAATTAGAACTATTAAAACTAAAATATCCCGAATTTATAGTTGATGATATTAAAAATAATAAGGGAAATACCGGATATAAAACCTACTATGTAAAAGATAACGAGGTAATAATATATTATTATGATTATTTGCTATCTTATGAAATACAAGACAAAATAAGTTTAATAATCAATTATAATGAGATAAAAGACTTTTTGAATTTTACACCAACTTTAGATAAAAGTTATCAAAATGAAGATGGATATAATTATTCTAATTCTAAAAAAACTGTAGCTCTAACTTTTGATGATGGGCCGAGTAAAAAATATAATAGTTTAATACTTGAAGAATTAGCTAAAAATAAAGCTCATGCGACATTCTTTATGGTTGGCACAATGATGGACAGCTGTGGTAAATGTGTAGTAGATACTTATAAATCAGGTAATGAAGTTGCATCTCATACTTATTCTCATATAAACATAAAAAGAAGTAAGTCGGAAGAAGTTAAAGAAAATATTGCTAAATTAAACACAAAATATAATGAATTAACTGGTGATAATATCAAGTATTTAAGACCACCTTATGGCGCATACAACAAAAATAATTTAGATACTATAAATATGCCATTAATTTTATGGGATCTAGATACCGAAGATTGGCGTTATCGCGATGTTGATCATATTGTGAATTATATAATAGAAAATGTGAATGATGGTTCTATAATTTTAATGCACGAATTATATGAAACTAGTTATGAAGCTTTAAAAATAGCTTTACCTAAACTTTATTCTATGGGTTATCAAGTAGTAAGCATAACAGAACTAGCTAAAATTAAAAACCGAACTTTAGAACCAGGTCATGCTTATCGTAAGATATTATAAGCCAATTTCCTCATCAATGGTATTAGCTCGATTAATTTCGACAAACAAAGTAATAATTCCACCTACTAAAAAGAGTAAGGCAGCTACTAAAGAGGCATGTGATAATATAACCTCTTTTTTTGTTACTTCTCTTTTTAATGTTGCTACATCTTCATAATTTAAAAAAACAAAATAAATATAGATAAAAAGTGCAACTGTTAAAACTACAATATTTATTGTTCGGAATTTTTTATGGGCTATAGGATTCTTGCTCAAAAGAAAATCTCTTTCAAATTTATCTGAAATTATCGCTGCTATAGCAATAAAAAGATATACCACCCAAATCATATCTTCATTATTTAATCTTTGTAATTTTACTCCAACATTCATAATAAATTATATGATAATTAATCAAAAATAACTTGATATTTACATTTTTCAATATAAATGCTATAATAATCACCCAAAAGAAGGGGAAATTATGAATTGCATAGAGAATAAAAAGGATTTACAAAAGATTATAGAAGATATTTTATCTTCTAAAGATTGGCCTGAAGATGCAAAAAGCTATATAAGAAATGCTTTGATTTTTGCATTTGATCATTATATTCAGCCACCTTGTTTCGGAAAGACTAAAGAAGAATATATTAAGAGTTATTTAGATGCCATAAGAAAAACTAATAAAGTGCATGTGTTTCAAGTAGAAGATTTCAACACAGAAACAGATGGGATTTCTTGTTTTATAGGGGCAATTAGAGAAATTGAAAATGGTGAATTTGATATAGTAGACGGTAGATATATTCCTAGTAAAAGTGGTAATTTTTGCTGTACATTAGGAGCTTATACTGATACTGTTAACAAAAACGTTTATTTTTTAGCTGAATCAGATCCTATATTTCGAAATACAAGTGTTCATCATGAGCTGACTCACATTCAAGAAGGTCAAGCATCATTTTGGATGCCAGCCACTATTCCATTTGCTAAAGAATTTAGAACTATGTGTTATGAAGGACGAGCTTCATTAAATGAGAGTTTTTTACATCAATCATATTCTGATTGTACATGGTGTGATGTTGTTAAAAATAGCAAAGAAGTATTTAAATTTTATTCTAGTGAAAGCCCTTATTCTTTATATGAATTATTATATACATATTTTGTTATTATTTTTGGCTATGATGCAATGGAAGAATTGGCTAAAAATGACGACTTTGATGCTAATATGTTAACATTTTTAAAATCGAAATTCCCCAATATACCAGTATATGAATTATATGCACACATAACATATATATTAAGTTGTTTTCATACCTTTAATCCTACCATTATCAAAAATATTATTAATTTATACAAAGTAGATTGTTATAGAGATGTTACACATACCAAACACCTTTGTAGCAAAAAACAAAAAGAATTAAATGAAATTAAAAAGACTATTACAGAAAGTACATCTGAAGAAGAAATATCTAATTTAAAACGCCAATTTTATAAAATTTATATTGAACTTAC
The DNA here is from genome assembly GCA_947646115.1 of uncultured Mycoplasma sp. Taxonomy (GTDB): domain Bacteria; phylum Bacillota_I; class Bacilli_A; order RF39; family UBA660; genus Caccenecus. The sequence continues at coordinate 44,748 of CANSFH010000001.1, read as the reverse complement.
ATCTTTATACGAAAGAATAAATCAAATGCAAAGTCCTAATTTTACTAATACATTATCCACTATATGTTTACAAGAAGCATCTTTAGAAACATCATTTTCTTTTATTATTAATCTTGCCTTTGAAACAGTTATGAGAAGATATAAAGAAAACGGCTCAAATCCTAAAGAGTATGATATATTTGAAGAAAGTATTAAAGCACTATCTTCATTAAGTAATATTATTTATAGTGCCAAATATGCGTCTCAAGAACTTATATAATCTAATAACAATTTTCTATATATTAAGTCTTATTAGTAATAAATTTTTATTCTTGACAAATTAGTTATAATTATATATAATTCTATAATGTTATTTTTAAAGGGGGAAATTAAGATGAAAAAGTATACTTTACAACGTTTAGAATCTTTAGCTGTTGTCGCTTCTCTAGCTGTTTCTTTAACTGCTTGTAATGGTAGTAAAGAAGGAAAAAATGATGAACTATATGAATCATATATCGCTATAAGTAATGCTAAAAAAGAAACTGATGCTCGTATAAGTGATTATGAATTAGAAAACGAGCGACTTTCTGATGAAATAGAACAATTAAAGGAAGAATTAAATAGAAAAGAAGCTGAAATAGAAAGTTTAACGAAAAAGGCAGAATCCTATGCTTCTTTAATTTCTAAAGAAAAAGCCTACGCGTTATTAGAAAAAAGCGAACTTTATGATAAAAAAACTAAAGAGTTTATTAAATGTTATTTAAGCGATAAAAGTGATTCTGTAGTAATGGCGTTATTATTACAAACTATAACTGGCGATAGTAGTCATCTTGCGAGAAATATAAATGGAGATAATGAACACGTACCTTTAACACCTATATATGATAGCAATGAATTATTTATATTAGATAATTCTAAAGCTACTACAGGCATGATTAATGATTATGATGCCTTATACGTAAACATGAGATATTCAAACACTTATGGCAATTATAATGTATACGAAACCCCATTTGGCGTTATTATAGCTGATTCTAACAATAGAGTAGTCGCTTATACCACACCATATGGACTAATCTCTGTTTATGATTTAAATATTTCAATAGTTTCCTTAAATAGATTTTTAGAAAATATAGGATTGCCAAGTTATATAGCTTCTGAATATCTACCTGAAGATTTAGAAAGAGCAAAACTTGCTGTAAATAAAAAAATTGCTGGTTATCAAGAAGATGGTAAAACAAAAATGTCGAATGTCTTGGTTATGGACATGACATCTTGTAAAAATTATTATCATACAGAAGGATATGCCCCATATTATTTTTTAGATTATATTGGGCCTAACGTTTTCAATACTTCCGAATTTTTATATCAAGATATATTTAATGGTGATGGATACTTTACATTAGATAGAGAATCAGGCGAATTTTTATATCAATATCCTGATTATTATAGTTATAATCGCAGTTTTTACTTAACAGAATATGACTTTTTTGAAAGTCCTCTTAAACCATTATCTGACTTATTAAACGAAAAAAATATGCCAGAATCTATAAGCCACAAAGTATTTATAAATACTTCCGAATTAGCAGATATTTATAGTGCTTTAAAACCTGAAGAACCAGCAAGATAATTTTTAAAAAAACAATCTTTAAAATTACTAATAAAATTTTATTTAAATCTATTTTAAAAGAAAAGGAGTTTTAAAAATGAAAAAGAAAACAACAGCTAAACGTAAAAAAGCTATGTTAAGAAAAATGAAAAAACAAATCATTAAGAATGAAAGAAAAAATATACTTAATGAAAGATTTATTGATTTTTTTAATTCATCTGAAGAAGAAACTATAACTCAATTTACTAAAGTAGAATTATTAGAATATATAAATAAAGCTAAAAAAGAAATAATAACTTTAGTAAATGATAAGATTCAAAAGGCAAAAATAAAGAAAAAAACTTTTAAAAACTTTATAAGTACTACGGTAAATAAACTATTTAATATGATTAATCAAACAAAAAGTATTTCTCTAAATAGTGTTTTAAAGAACGCCAAAAATTATTTGTTAAAAATAGCTAAATTAATAAAACAAGAGAAAAGAAATATTTGTGTAGCTTTATCGGCAGTAATTACAGTTAACAGTGCAAGTGTTAAATCTTCAAGTGAATTCTTTTTAGACCCTTCATATGAGAAAACTGTAATTCCATTTGAAGATACTACTTTATCTCTACCTCTACATGTTCTTGAAGAAGATATTGAATTTCTTGATGTACTACCTTCTATAGAAAGCGAAACAGAAACTCAACTTCTTGAAAGTGATAATACTTACTCTGAAAATTTAATCACAACTTTCGAAAAAGAGCAAGCGGTTATGGATAAAGAAAATTTAACCATGGAAAAGTTATATACTTTACTTGATTTAATGCTTATAGGTAATAGTCCTTTTGTTAAAGCTTTTAATTCGTGTGAAGAAGCACTTGATTATTTGTATGAAAGTGAATACCGCACTTATGAGGATATGATGCTTATCATAATGGCTAGAGATGGTTATTGCTATAATGAACTTGATGCAGTTTGCGCCGGATGTGTTGCAGAAGCTCGGGGGGGGGGTACATGTTATATAGATGCTTATGCCGTTGCTAGTGTCTTTTTAAACCGTACTAATTATATTCCGTATATTAATTCTCATACTGTTAATTATTATACTCAATTTGTTGCTCCTAACCAATTTGAAGTTTATGACAATGAAACTTATTTAGATTTTTTAGGACGTATAGATTTACCAGGCTACCAAGCAGCTATTGATGCTTTTTATAGCAAGCTTTCCATGCATGATTATTTAGAATTTAGAGGTTCATGGGTTGATGTTAAAAAATATGAACAATTTGTTAGTGGTGGTAATAAATATTTAGTTCGAATGAAAGAACAAAATATTGTTAGTCAATCTGAGGAAACAAAAGAGGAAGTTATGACCTTAGTCTTAAAAAATAATAACACTGAATATGTAGATTATTAATTAATCTACATTTTTTTACATAATTTTTTTAAAAATTTCAAAATTAGCAGTTATATATTGACAAGTGCTAGGCATAATATTATAATGTATTTAGCACTAAAGAAAAAAGAGTGCTAATATAGGTGATTATATGGACGAAAGACAAAAAGACATTTTAAAAGAAATAGTTGAAGGTTATATAAAAGAAGCTAAACCTATTGGTTCAAAACATTTATGTGATAAGTTTAATTGTTCTAGTGCTACAATTAGAAATGAAATGGCTATCCTAGAAAAATTAGGCTATATCGAAAAAAATCACATATCAAGTGGTAGAATACCAAGTGAGCTTGGTTATAAGTATTATGTTGAAAACTTAATGGAGCCTAAAGAACTTACAGGCGAAGACATGTTAAAGCTTCAAACAATTTTTGCTAATAAAGATTTGATAGTTAGTGATGCTATAAGAGAGTGTTTAGAAATAATTAGTGATATTACTAATTATACAAGCATCTCTTTAGGAAAAGAATCTAATGAAAATGCTTTAAAACAAATATCAATAATTCCACTTGACGATGAACATATCGTAGCACTTGTTTGTACTGATAAAGGTATAGTCAAAAACAAACAATTTAGTCTTTCGACAGGTATTAATTTAACAGAGGTTATGAAGACCAGTGAAATTATTAATAAAATGCTAATAGGAACTCCTATATCAATGATTTCAGAGCGACTTGAATATGAAATAAAACCAATTATTGAAGAACAAGTAAGGCAATATGAAACAATTTATAGTATATTCTTTGATGCATTTAATGATTTCGTAAGTTCTAAAGAAAATTATCATGTAGTTGGTAAATCTAAAATATTAGAACAACCAGAATATAATGACACTGCCGAGATGAAACGCTTAATTACTAAATTAGAAGATGAAGAGTCAATTAGAAAAATTGAGAAAAATGATGATAAAAATATTAGTATTTATATCGGTCATGATTCAGAATTTGATGACAATGTTACAGTGATCAAAACTAATTATAAATTAGGTGGTGAAAAAGGTACAATAGCAATTGTTGGTCCTAAAAGAATGGAATATGACAAAGTTGTTGGTGTCTTAAATATTCTAAATAAATGGTTAGAGGAAAAAGGTGATTAAATGGAAGAACAAGAAAAAGTAGAGGTTGTAGAAAATTTCGAAACAAACCAACCAAAATCCCCTGAAGAGGCGGAGATAAAAAAAGAAAGTAAAAAAGAGAAAAAAGAAAAGAAAAAAATTGACAAAGAAAAAGAAGATTTAAAAATTGCCAATTTAGAACTAAAAGAAAAGATTTTAAGAATTACTGCTGAAATGCAAAATATGCGTCGTAGATTTGATGCTGATCTTGCTAGTGCATATAAATATGATGGTATTGATATAGTTGAACGCATCCTACCAGTTATTGATAACTTTGAACGTGCTCTTAATACTAAAATTGAAGGCGCTGATAAATTCTTAAGTGGTTTTAAAATGATTTATGATAATTTAATAGAAATTTTAAAATCTAAAGGTATAACGGAAATAGACGCTCTAAATAAGCCATTTGATCCTAGTATCATGAACGGTGTTATGACTGAAGTTAATAATGAAGTAGAAGAAGGTACAGTACTTGATGTTTTACAAAAAGGCTACATGTACAATGATAAATTATTAAGACCAGCAATGGTTAAAGTTAGTGAAAAGGAATAAGTAAAACTTAATAATAAATATAATAATTACTCTTAATGATAAATATATAAATGAAAGGAATGATGAAAATGAGTAAAATTATAGGAATAGATTTAGGTACAACAAATAGTTGTGTCGCTGTATTAGAAGGAGGAGAGCCAAAGGTTATAACTAACCCTGAAGGCGCTCGTACAACTCCATCAGTTGTTGCCTTTAAAGGTGACGAAGAAATGGTAGGGCAAATTGCTCGTAACCAAGCTGTAACAAACGCTAAAAATACTATTGCATCTATTAAAAGAAAAATGGGTACTGCTGAAAAAGTTGAAGCCAATGGCAAAAAATATACTGCTGAAGAAATCAGTGCTAAAATCCTGGCAAAATTAAAGAAAGATGCTGAAAGCTATCTTGGTGAAAAAGTAACTAAAGCTGTTATAACAGTTCCAGCATATTTTAACGATGCTGAACGTCAAGCTACTAAAAATGCAGGTAAAATTGCTGGTCTTGAAGTCGAAAGAATTATTAATGAACCAACTGCTGCCGCTCTAGCTTATGGACTTGATAAGCAAGACAAATTGCAAACTATTTTAGTTTATGATTTAGGTGGAGGAACATTCGATGTTTCTATTATGGAACTTGGTGATGGTGTATTCGAGGTTAAATCTACTACTGGTAATAACCGTTTAGGCGGCGATGACTTCGATAATCGTATCATTGATCATTTAGTAGCTGAATTTAAAAGCGAAAATGGAATTGATTTATCAAAAGATAAAATGGCTATGCAACGTATTAAAGATGCTGCTGAAAAAGCTAAAAAAGATTTATCTGGTATGACTACTGCATCTATTAGTTTACCATTTATTGCTCAAAATGATGAAGGACCAGTTCATTTTGAAACTTCTTTAACTAAAGCTAAATTTGAAGATTTATGCCGTGACTTATTTGATTCAACAATGGATTCTGTTCGTAAAGCTCTTAAAGACGCTAAATTAACTGCTAAAGATATTGATAAAGTAATATTAGTTGGTGGATCAACTCGTATTCCATACATTCAAGAATTAGTTAAGAAAGAACTAGGTCAAGAGCCAAATAAAAGTGTTAACCCTGATGAAGTTGTTGCCATGGGAGCAGCTATCCAAGGTGGTGTTTTAACTGGTGAAGTTGAAGATATCGTTTTACTAGATGTAACTCCATTATCATTAGGACTTGAAACTTTAGGAAACGTTATGACTGTTTTAATTCCAAGAAATACAACTATTCCAACAAGTAAGAGCCAAGTATTCTCAACTGCCGCTGATAATCAACCAGCTGTTGATATCCATGTGTTACAAGGTGAAAGACCAATGGCTTATGATAATAAAACATTAGGTAACTTCCAACTTACTAATATTCCGCCAGCTCCAAGAGGAATACCACAAATTGAAGTTAAATTTGACATTGATGCTAATGGTATAGTTAATGTAACAGCTAAAGATCTTGGAACTAATAAAGAACAATCAATCACAATTACATCATCAACTAACTTAAGTGATGAAGAAATTGATAAAATGATGAAAGAGGCAGAAGCTAATAAAGAAGCTGATGAAAAACGTAAAGCTGAAGCTGAAGTTCGTAATGAAGCTGATAGTATGATTTTTGCTACTGAAAAAGCTATTAAAGATTTAGGTGATAAAGTAGACGCTAAAGATAAGAGTGATGCTGAAGCAAAAATTGAAGAACTTAAAAAAGCTATGGAAGGTACTGATGCTGATGAAATCAAATCTAAAACTGAAGCATTAAATGAAATAGCTATGAAGCTTGCAACTAAAGTTTACGAAGAAGCAGCTAAAAATAATCAATCAGAATCTCCGGCTGAAGCAACTGAAGAAACTAAAACAAGCAAAAAAGATGATGATGTTGCAGAAGCAAATTATGAAGAAAAATAAAAAAAGTTCTAGTAAGGCTAGAACTTTCTCTTAGTGAAAGGAATAATCATGGATTATAATTATAATAAAAGAGATGAAGTGCCAGTTAAATATCGTTGGGATTTAACCAAATGGTTTAAAACTGATAAAGATTGGTATCAGGCTTTAAAAAAAGTTAAAGAAGGCGTTTTATCTTTAGAAAAATATAAAGGAAAAATATTTGAAAGCGATAATTTATATAATATCTTGGCTGAATATTATATAAAAAATAATGAAATAAGTGCTTTATATGTATATGCTATGTTACATCAAGATGAAGATTTAAGTGTTGATAAATATAGTAAAATGCTAGGTGAAATTTCTAGTGTTGAAGCAAAATTTGAAGAATCTACATCCTTTATGATTCCAGAAATTCTACATAGTAGCGAGTTTGATATTGCCACTCTTATTAAAAAATGTCCAAAGCTTGAGAGATTTTGCCATGTTTTAGAAGTTCTAGCTGAAGAAAAAGCTCATATTAAAGATGAAGAAACAGAAAAAACAATTAGCATTCTAACTAAAGATATGGATCATTATGAAAATATTTCTTGTACTATTTTAAATAGCAATCTTGATTATGGAAAAGTAAAAAATGAGAATGGGGAATTAGTATCACTTAATACTGGAAATTATCGTTTATTTGCTTCTTCTAGAAATCGTAATATTAGAAAAAGTGCTTATTTAAAAATGAATAAAAAAAGAGCGGAATTCTCCAATATTCTGGGTAAAAATCTTTTAGCTTTTATGAGCCGTCACGCAAGTATATCTCGTATTAGAGGATATAAAAGCACTAAAGAAATGGATTTTAAAAGAGATTCTGTGCCTTTAGAAGTTCATGAATCATTGCTAAAAAACATGAATAAAGGGTTACCACTTTTTAAAGAATATTATCACACATATCAAAAAATATTAGGGATTGATAATTTAAAACCTTATGATTTAAATGCACCGGTGACCGATAATGAAAAAAGATACACAATCGAAGAAGCAGAAAAATATGTTTATGAAGCTACTAAAATTTTAGGCCCAAAATATTCTGAAATAATTAAACAAGGTTTTAAAGAACATTGGATAGACTATACTTCTTATAAAGGCAAACAAAGCGGAGGCTATTGTTGTAGTCTTTATGGCTATACACCAAATATATTAATGAGTTATAATAGTTTATTTGATAGTATATCAACTATCGCTCACGAAATGGGCCATGCTACTCGCGCGGTTTTAAGTTTTAAAAATAATAGTATAGAATATTCTAGCTTTCCTCTTTATATTACAGAAATTCCTTCACTTTTAAATGAAGTATTACTAACAGAATATGTTATTAATGGTAATTTTTCTAAAGAAGAAAAGATTAATGTCATAAATAAAATGTTAAAAACTATCTGTTCTAACTTCTATACTGCAATCATGGAAAATGAACTTGAAAATATTGTTTATGCGCGTCTAGATCAAGATGAAGCGCTAACTAGCAACGATTTAAATGATATAATGACTGAATTAATTAAAAAATATTATGGTCCTAGCCTAGCTCATGATAAATATTTTAAATATATGTGGACTGCTAGAAGTCATTACTTTAGTCCTTGGTATTTATATAAATATGCAACTTGTATTTGTGGAGCTGTTTATTTTGCTTCTAAAATATTAAAAGGAGATAATGATATTTTGAATATGTATAATGAATTTTTAGCATCTCCTAGCGATAAATTTCCAAATGATATTCTAATGAAATATGGTATTGACTTAACAAATTCTAAAATATATGATGAATTGTTTGACTATTTCAAAAACTTATTAAATAAATTAAAAGAATTAACAAATGTAGGTGATTTAAATGAATAAAAAAGATTATTATGAGGTTCTAGGAGTATCTAAAACTGCTACTGATGAAGAAATAAAACGTTCCTTTCGTAAACTAGCTAAAACTTATCATCCCGATAATAAGCAAACTGGCGATGAAGCTAAATTCAAAGAAATTGGTGAGGCTTATGCAATATTATCAGACCCTACTAAAAGACGCCAATATGATCAATTTGGTCATCAAGCATTTACAAATAATGGTGGAGCTAATTATAGTGGATTTAGTGCTGAAGATATTGATTTAAATGATATAATCAATGACATCTTTGGTGGAGGATTCTCTAATTTTAGTGGTTTTTCAAACTTTGGTGGCGATAGAAGAACTACATCTAAAAGACCTCGCAAAGGTGAAGACAGTTTAATAACCGTGAATTTAAGTTTTGAAGAAGCTATTTTTGGCTGCAAAAAGACAATCAATTTAGAATTAAATGAAAAATGTAGTAAATGTAATGGTAATGGTGGTTTTAAAGAAAAAAAATGTTCTAATTGTAGCGGAAGTGGGCGTATAATTAGTGAACAAAGATCACTTTTTGGAGTATTCCAAACTCAAACAACATGTAACGTTTGTGGTGGTACAGGAACTACTTATGAAGAAACATGTAATGAATGTAACGGAAGAGGAAATGTCCGTAAGAAAAAAGATATTGAAGTTACTATTCCCGAAGGCATTGATACCGGTTACCAATTACGAATAAGTGGTAAAGGTTCAGCAGGTTATAATGGTGGTCCTAACGGTGATATTTATTTAGAATTTAAAGTTAAAGAACATGAATTATTTGAACGTGATGAAGAAGATATTTATTTACAAGTACCTCTTACAATCACTGAAGCCATTTTAGGATGTAAAAAGGAAATTCCAACTTTAACTGGTAATGTTATTTTAGAAGTTAAACCAGGAACTCAATCTAATGAAAAAGTTAAATTAAAAGGTAAAGGTGTAAAACGTGTTAATTCAATAGGCCGCGGAAATATGTATGTAATATATAATGTCGTAATTCCAACTAAATTAACAATGAGTCAAAAAAAACTTATCAAAGAACTTGCCTCAACTGATTTAGCTGATAATAGTGAATTTAAAAATTTTAATAAATATCTTTAAGCATCTAAAATGATGCTTTTTATATTTTTGTTGACAAAAACAAAATTTTAATTATAATAAATAAGAAAAAAAGGAGAAGTGACAAAATGTACAAAGAAAACCCAAATGAAAAAATACTAATGACCCCAAATGGCAAAGCAACAGTAGAAAGAGAATTGGACGAAGCTAGAAGTGCATATTTTGAACTACTTAAAGGAAGACATGCTGTTCCAGTTCATGATACTACAACTACATCTTTAGGACAAGCCAATGCAGAAAGAGTTATATTAAGCAGAATCCAAGGACTAATTGATACTTTATCTAGAATTGAACTAATTCCGGAGTCAACTGTTACGGAAAGTGCTCAAGATATTGTAGAGATAGGAGATACTTTAAAAGTAGCTCTTAGTGTAAATAACGCAAAATTATTAAAAGAATTTACACTAGTAGATTATTTAAAGCAAACAGATGGCGATGATAAAGTAAGTATTTCAAGCCCACTAGGTTCAGCAATTTATCATAAACAAATCGGTTCAACGCAAAGCTATCAAGCTCCAAATGGAACTATCAGTGTTGAAATATTAGAAAAAAAATTACCATTAGAAGAAGAACAAGCGCACGGAAGAGTCTAAGTAAAGATTCTTTTTTTCTTGACTTTAAAAATTGACATTTATAAAAAATATGTTTATACTAAAATAGAGGGGCTTGATAACATGAAACCAAAATATAAAAAGATAATTATTTTTACTATTTTTCTAATAGCTATTTTCGTAATTTTAGGAGTAACACATAAATTCTATAATAAAGAAACTAATAATAATACAGAAGTAGTAGTAGTTGATGAATTATCAATTAACTTTGATAATGGGTACAATATTTCTCAAGATGGTGATTATAAGTTTTCTATAGCCAATAGTGATAGTAAAAAAATATATTTTCAAATCGCTTATTCTGATATGAATAGCTATAATCCTCATATTACTTTCGATCTTTTATCTACAGATTCAAATATTAATATAATTAATCACAAATTAGAAACAGATAACACAGTTTTAGCTGACAATATTGTAATAGATGCCAAAGAAACACAAAATTTTACCTTAAGAGTGTCTAATATAGAAACAGCAAACTTTAAAATAAAAATTAAAAAAATAGAAGATTCTGAAGAATATTTTAATACAACTATTTTAAAAAACAATAAAATAAACAATCAAACTATTACTAAAATAGGAGAAATAGCTACTGCAAATGAAGGGCTAATTGAAGATGCTGATGATTATGGTCTCACATATTATTTTCGGGGTGCTGTAGAAAATAACTATATAAATTTAGCAGATATGCTTTGGCGCATTGTAAGAATAAATGGTGATGGCAGTGTAAAATTGATTTTAAACAATTCTATAACTGATTTAGCGAAATATAACGAAGATATTACGAAGTATGAAAATTTTACTGAAACAGATATTAATAAATCATTAAGTTCCTTCTATGAATTAAAGCTTAAAAATTATGATAATTATATTACTAGTACAAAATTTTGTAATGAAAGTATTAAAACCGAGATTAAAAATGAATACATATATAATCCTTATACTAGAATTATTACTAATAATATACCAAGTTTTAATTGTCTAGGAGATGCTTATAGTGGCAAAATAGGCTTGATGACCGCGGATGAAGTAGTATATGCTGGAGCTAATTTTAAAGAAACGAATAAAGAATTCTATTTATATTCTGAGGACATTAAAGACTCTTGGTGGGTTAGTTCATTAGCCAAATCGTCTGCTTCTAATTATTATCCTTTTAGTATTACTACTGATGGCAAGATCACCGATACAAATTCTGGTACAAATTATAATGGTGTGCGGCCTGTAATTAATTTAAATCGCAAAGTTATTGTTAAAGGTAAAGGAACTAAAAATGAGCCATACGAAATTATTACCGAATAATTTGTCAAGTTAATGAAAAATAAATGTAAATACTTTATTAGGGCTTTAATATTAAGCCTTTTTCTGTTACAATAAATACATGGTGATTTTATGCAAGCAATAAGCGATGTAATTAATTTTATTGAAACCTTATCATTTGTTGACGTTGTCTTCTTTTTTGCAGTACTAGCTTTAATGATGCTTGTAATAACTTTAATATACTTCATAAAAGAAAATAGTGATGATAAAATTGAGGAGCCAATAATAGTTTCAGAGCCAATAGTAGAAAACTCTAATTCTCCAATTACAGAGTTAAAAGCCATAACTGAAGCTTTAGAAAGTGCTGAACCTTCAGCTATTAATTTAAATAATTATGAAGAAGAACAAGAAGAAAAGGCCATAATTAGTTATGATGAACTAATTAAGCATAAACACGATTTTGCTCTTAATTATAGTGAAGAAGAAAACATTGATGAAGATTTAACAATTAAAAAAGTTGATCTGGATAATTTACTTAACAAAGATATAGTTGTAAAACCCGAACTAAAAGTAACAGTTATATCTTATGAAAAAGAAGAAGCCTTTTTAGAAGCTTTAAAAAATCTACAACAAAAATTAAATTAAACAAAACGGGGGGATTTAATTGAAATTTAATATTATTACTTTAGGTTGTAAAGTAAACACTTATGAAAGCGAATATATGCTAGAGTCTCTAAAACGCTCTGGTTATGTTTTTAGTGAAGAAAATCCAGATATAATTATTATAAACACCTGTAGTGTTACAAATATGGCTGATGTGAAATCAAAAAAGCTTATTAGACGAGCTCGTAGGGAAAATGCGCAAGCCATTATTGTTGTATGTGGTTGTAGCTCTCAAAACAATCAAGAACTATATAAAGATTTAGATATTGACATTTTATTAGGAAATAAAAATAAAAGTAAAATTGTAAATATAATTGAAGAATATTTAAAAAATAAAAAACAATATACTTATTTTACTAATGATCGCAATTTAGAATTCGAAAATATGACTGTTGAGAAATTTACCACTCATACCAGAGCATTTATTAAGATTCAAGATGGATGTAACAATTTTTGCTCTTACTGCATTATTCCTTATACCAGAGGAAATATTAGAAGTAAAGATTTTAATAACGTGATTAAAGAAGCAGAGACACTTGTCAATAACGGTCATAAAGAGATAGTTTTAACTGGAATCCATACTGGTTCTTATAATAGTAATGGTTTAGAATTAAGTGATTTATTAGTAGCATTATGTAAAATACCAGCTTTAGAACGCATTCGTATATCGAGTATCGAAATTACGGAGTTAGATTCTAAATTTTTAGAAGTATTGCAAAAAAATCCTAAAATATGCAACCATCTACATATTCCTTTACAAAGCGGTAGTGATAATATTTTAAAAAAAATGAATAGAAAATATGATAAAGAATATTTTCGAACTAAAATAAAAGATATTAGAGCTATAAGACCTGATATTTCAATCACAACAGATGCTATAGTAGGGCATCCTTACGAAACCGAAGAAGATTTTAAAGAATATATAAAATTTTGTCAAGAAATTAATTTTAGTAAAATTCATGTATTCCCTTATTCATTAAGAAGTGGAACTGCTGCGAGCAAAATGCCACAAGTAGATGAAAAAACTAAAAAAGTACGCACCAAAAAACTATTAGAGTTATCTAATTCTTTAGAAAGTGCATACATAAATAAATTTAAAGGAACAATAGTTGAAGTTTTAACTGAAGAGTATATTAATGGCTATATCATAGGCCACACTTCAAACTATTTAAAAGTTTTAATAGAAGGCGATTATTGTCTAAATACTGAATATCACTGTAAAATAATAGATATAAAAGATAATATAGCATTTGGTGAGATAATCTCTTGTGAAAAAGAAAAAATAAGTTTATAATGAAATTAAGGTGATATTATGGCAGAATTATATGATTGGAGCAAAGAAAACGGTTCACATCAAACCTTCCAAGTTACAGGAAAAGGTTCTTTTGAAGAGTGCACTTACGATGTCAAAAGAGTTGAAATTCCTGGTAGAGATGACATTTTATTAATTAAAGAATCAGCAACTTTAAGAAAATATAATGAATTATTAAAAGGTAAAACTCCTAGAAATTTTAATTTAGTAGGAGGAATAACAACTGCTATAAATAGAGCTTTTAAGAAAATAAATGCCTTAAGGACAGGTACACCTAATATTAGTATTCCCGTTATGCCATACATAGATGGCAGATTATATTTTACTATAGATGGTTACAAATATTATTTAGGAAAAGATCAAACTAGTTGTGTTGACGAAGATGGCAAACTTTGGCTACTTGATATGGAAACAGGTAAAATGTATGGTGGTAAAGAAAGTTCTTTAGGTTTTGACTTTGCATTCGTAAGTGAAGAAGCTGCGGAAGCTTACGAAAATAGCCAAAGAGCAGCAGAATTAGCAGAATTATTTAGCAGAACCCGTAGTCAGTATGGTAAAATAGTAGATTTTGAGAGCGCTAGAAAAGACATGCAACGAAAAGGTCGTTAAGGAGTAAAAATGAATTACATCAAAGGAAAAATACGAAATATTATATATCAAAACCAAGATAACGGCTATGTAGTAGCTGTTTTTCGTGTTAAAGAAACAAACGATGTAAAAATGACAGAATATGCCAATAAAACTGTAACTATAACCGGAACTTTTCTAGACATTAATACTGAAGAAAACTTTATTTTATATGGTGGCCCTTTAAAACACGAAAGATTTGGCTTTCAATATAAGGTTGATAGTTATAAAAAAGAAGAATTAACTAGTGAAGATGCAGTTATTGCTTTTTTATCCAGTTCACTTGTCAAAGGATGTGGGGAAAAAACAGCTGTTAAGATTGTAGAAAAATTAGGTATAGATGCTATAAAAAAAATTAAGGAAGATAGAAATGTCTTAAAAGATATCCCTGGATTAAAAGAAGATAAAATTAAAAGTATTCAAGATTCACTATTAGCTTATTCTGATGCAGACGATTCTTTAATAAAACTTAAGGAATTAGGTTTTTCAATTAATGAAGCTACCAAAATATATAAAAAGTACCAAGCTTCCACTAAATATATAATTGAATCAGATTTATATGTATTAACAGAATTGTTAGACTTTAACAAAGTAGATTCCATTTTTAAAAATACACATGATGAATATTCCGAAGTGCGTCTTAAAGCTTGTATAGTTGAGAGTATGAAAAGATTAAGTTTTAACAATGGCGATACCTATCATTATGAATCTGAAATAAAAGATGCTCTTAAAAAAGAATTCGATTTGATAATGGATGATATAACTTTTGCTGAAATAACCTATAGTTTAGAAGAAAATAACAAAATCGTGATTGAGCAAGAATTATATTATTTGACAGAAAATTATGAAGCCGAACAAGAAATAGCAGAAAATCTATATGATATAAATGTTTTAAATAAAACCCCAATATATGATTTTGATAATGAAATAAATGAATTAGAAAAAGAAATCGGCGTTAATTATAATGAAGATCAAAAGCAAGCTATAAAAAAAGCTTTAGAAAACAAGGTAACAATTATTTCTGGTGGACCTGGAACTGGAAAAACTACTATTATAAATGCTATCGTAAAAATGTATATTAAAATGCATAATTATTCGCCTATGGAAACTATTGCTAATATAGCACTTTTAGCTCCAACAGGTCGTGCTAGCAAAAAAATGAGTTTATCTACAGGTCTTCCTGCTATGACTATTCACCGTTATTTAAAATGGAACAAAGACACTAATAATTTTGGCGTAAATGAATTTCATAAAACTAACGAGAATCTTATTATCGTTGATGAAATGAGTATGATTGATATAAACCTTTTTAATGCTCTTTTAAAAGGTATAAGAAGTAATGTTCAATTAATTATGGTTGGTGACGTTTTCCAACTTCCATCCGTTGGAGCAGGTCTTATCCTGAATGATCTAATTGAAAGCGATCTTTTTACTTTCTGTCCTCTGGAACGTATTTATCGCCAAAGTGAAAATTCCTACATTCCATATTTAGCCTTAGAAATCAAAAATAAAGAATTATCTGAAGATTTTGTCAGTCAAAAAGACGATTATAATTTTTTAGAAACTGATAATAAATATATTAAAGATATGATAAAAAAAATATGTTATATGAGTAAAGAAAAAGGTTTAAATGAAAATGACATCCAAATCTTGGCTCCTATGTATAAAGGCGAAAATGGTATTGATAACCTAAATATCTCCCTACAAGCATTATTTAATCCTCCCACTGATAAAAAAGAAGAAATTCGAATAGGAGAGATAACTTTTCGAGAAAATGATAAAGTATTGCAACTTCAAAACAATCCTGATTGTAACGTTTTTAATGGTGACATTGGTTATATTTGTAAAATAAATAAATTAGGCGGTAAAAAAGATACCATAATTATTGATTTTGAAGGCAATAAAGTTGAATATACTAAAGAAGATATGTTTCAAGTTAAACACGCTTATGCCATAACTATTCATAAAAGTCAAGGAAGCGAATTTTCTCATGTTATTCTTCCAATTTCTAGAAATTATTATAAAATGTTATATAATAAACTTATCTATACCGGAGTATCTCGAGCTAAAAAAAGTTTAATTATAATAGGAGAAGCTAATGCTTTTATGATGGCTATTCATAATGATTATGCTAGCTTTAGAAAAACCA
The DNA here is from genome assembly GCA_947646115.1 of uncultured Mycoplasma sp. Lineage (GTDB taxonomy): Bacteria > Bacillota_I > Bacilli_A > RF39 > UBA660 > Caccenecus. Next base: position 28,544 of record CANSFH010000001.1, on the reverse strand, counting down.
CTCTTAAAGATAAATTAATGTATAAATTTTATCAAAAATGACCATAATACTAATGAGGTGGATAATATGAAAAAAATGATGATGGGAAGCCTAATGGCCTTTGGTGTTGGCGCTGGTATGATGGCTTATGCTTTAACTTGTAAAGATACAAAAAAGAAAGCTACTAAATTAGTTAATAATGCAATGGATATTGCTAATAATAAATTAAATCAAATGAAATAAAATCTATTATAAAAAAAATCGATGTTAAAGTCGATTTTTATTTGCTTAAAATTTGAAAATTATCTTTAGTTGTATTTTTCGGACCAGTTTTAACATTATCCAAGTAATCTGGTAAAATATGAAGATGAAAATGCTTAACTTTTTGATCATCTCCATAATTAACTAATAATGTTGTAGATTTAGCCTCTAACTTTTCCATAATTTTCGGAGCAATTTCTCTTGCTACATCAAATATATGACATAAAGTTTCATTATCTAACTCTAAATAATCCGTATAATGTTTTTTAGGTATTATAAGGGAGTGTCCATCTACAGTTGGATTAACATCCATTATCACCATAACTAAATCATCTTCATATAAAATATTACTAGGAAGTTCCTTGTTTTTAATTTTGCAAAATATACAATCCATTTTTCATCACCTGTTTAATTATAACAAAAAAATCAAAAAAAGTGTACTTTTATCATACCTTTGCATAGATTAAAATAGAGGAGGAATAAAAGTGGCAAGTTATAAAGAGATAGTTACAAAGGCGGTTGTTGGCAAAGCTAAAAAAAATAGTATATCTAAATTTGTTGTACGTCCTGAAGAAAATCCGGATACAATTTTAGGATGTTGGGTAATTAATCATGCTTTTCAAGGCAAAAATAATAATGGAGCAATAAACATTGAAGGATCTTTTGATGTTAATGTTTGGTATTCTTATAATAATGATACTAAAACAAGTGTTGCTACCAAAAGATTTAATTACACAGACAAAATGAACATCCGTCTTAAAGATGGATCTAGCTTAAATGATTCATCTGAAATAATAGTTAGAAGTCTAAACCAACCTACAGTTACGGAAGTTTATATTGATAATGGAGCCGTAAATTTATCTATTGAAAAGGAGCTTGGTGTTGAAGTCGTGGGCAACACAATGATTAAAGTAAGTGTTGAAGAAGATCCTGACGATTATGAAGTAATTGAAGATTTAGATGATGATACAGTTAATTCTGAAATAAATAGTGTTAATGACAATTATTTAGAATAGTCAACCAAAAAAAGTTGACAGAGCAATTGTTATTTGATAAAATGGTAGTAACAAAGGAGGAAACAATATGGCAGTTAAATTAAGATTAAAAAGAATGGGAGCTAAACAAAAACCATTCTATCGTATCGTAGCCGCTGATTCAAGAAGTCCAAGAGATGGACGTTTTATTGAAGTTGTAGGAACTTATAATCCTGTAAAGAGTCCAGCAGAAGTTGCTATAAATGAAGAATTAGCCCTAAAATGGTTAAAAAATGGTGCTGAACCAACTGAAACAGTAAGAGCAATCTTTAGAAAAGACGGTATTATGGCAAAGTATGCTGAATCAAAAAAAGCAGGTAAATAATTATGAATATTGCTGATTTTACAACATACGTAATTAAAAATATTGTTAAAAATCCCGATATGATTAAAGTAAGTAGCTTTGTTGGCGATGAAGATGTAACAATAGTTGAAATTTTAGTTGCTAATGAAGACATGGGAGCAGTTATTGGCCGCGGAGGCAAAAATGCCAAAGCTTTAAGAACAATTATTCAAGCTCATGCTTACTTAAATAATATTAAAAAAATAAAAATCAATATTGATTCATTTTAAGAGCTTTAAGCTCTTTTTTTAATTTAGTTTAATTAGTTTTTATTGAAAAATAATACCTTATATGTTAGACTATCACTAGATTTAAGGTGTTAATATGGATATAGAAAAAATAGGCAAATTTATAAAAGAATTAAGAAATGAAAAAGGTATGACTCAAGAAGAATTAGCTAAATTAATACCAATTGGTCGAGAAGCGGTAAGTAAATGGGAAAGAGGAAAAAATAAACCCAATAAATCTTGTCTAGAAATTTTGTCTACAATATTTGGAGTATCAATCGAAGAGTTACTTTTAGGTGGAAGATTAAAAAACAAAAAGGATAAGACTTCATTTATATTAGATTTGTATGAAGATAGAAATAATAAACAAAAATTATTACATATATCTTTGATTTTGATAATAGTTCTTTTATTTGTGTTTTTGGGATATTACTTTATAAATACCTTTAATTCTATAAAAGTATTCACTATAAATTATTCTGATGACAATGTAACAATAACTAATGGCATATTTATTTCTACAAAAGAAAAGATTTATTTTAGATTAGGCGACATAAAAACAAATGAAAAAATAATAAATTTACGTCTTTATTATAAAGATAAAGAGGGTAAAGATAATCTTATATGTGAAACAGATAGCTTAAATATTATGTTATATGATTATTATGGATACAATACTTATTTTAGCTATTACAATTTAAAAAATATAGTAGAAAATTTTTATTTAGATATTAGATACAATAATGAGATACGCACAATCAAGCTTAATTTAAAAAAAGATTTTGCAAATAATAAATTTTTTAGTACGATGAATAAGAAAAGTACTGAACCAAATTTATATGCAGAAAAAATTGATAGAGAAAAGCTTAAAAAAATTTTCAAAAAAGAAAATGACAATTATGTTTTAAAAAAAGGCAATTATAATTTTATTTATATAGAAGAAGCAGATTTACTTAATTTAACAATAAGAAATAATAAAAATATGGAAGAGTGGTACTATTATATTAGTGGTGATTTAATAGAATTTAGAGAATACAAAAATAATGAATTGATAAATTCTTTTATTTACAATAAAGATGAATTTAATTGTAAAGAAGGGGATTGCTTAAATTCAGATTTAAAAAAAGAGTATTTTTTAAATGAAATTAAAGAGTTTTTCTAAAAATAATTTTAGCTATAATAGTTAAAAATAGTATAGGGCGAAAATTCGTCCTTTATTTTTTGACTTAATTTTGCTATTGTTTGTTTAGAAAGGAGAGAATATGGAAAAGAAGCACTTATTAATTGTTATTCTAAGTTTAATGCTGTTTACAACTAACGTATCTGCAAAAGAAATTTTTTATGTTAACGATTACGGAGTATCATTAACAAAAGAAGAATATGATTTTTTTAGTTATATGTTTTGGGAAAATTCACAAAATTTAATAACTAAAAATGATTATGAAAAATTTGTTAAATCTAACATTATAAATGGTGAAATGGATTCAAATGTTTACTATGAAATTTTAACAAGAGGGGTATCTTTTAAAGATTCTGATAAATCTCTAAAAATAACAAAAAGTTGTACAAGTGATTGTTTTATTTCCACTACACTTACTTGGAATAGAAATCCAGCTGTCAGAAGCTACGATGTAATAGGTTCATATCTTGAAAATACTAGCTTAGTAAATACACCTATTACAACAGTTATTTCATCCAGCAGTAATGTAACTTCAAATGAAATAAAAAAATTTAATAATGGTTTTGGTGTATCAATATTATTGCCAAAGTATGGTAATAGTTTAGTAGTTAATCAAACCTTTAGAGTGAAAAAAGGGGGAACTATTTATGCAAGTTATCAACACGCAATGAAAAGTTTAACTTTAACAGAAAGTAAAAACTACACTGTGTCAAAAGCTGGATATGGCGGAGTATTTAAATTTAGTGGTACTGCTGCAAATGTTTATGATAAAATGAGCGGTGTAGATATAAATTTATAAACAATGATAGTAAATCAATAAAATGATTTATTATAAATAATTTGATAGAAAGGAGATGAAAATATGAAGAAATTTAATATCGTAACATTTACTGTTTTGGCCTTCTGTGCCTTTGGAATTATAGTTAAAGCGGCTTCTATAAATTATACTTTAAAATTTGTAGGAGCAAATGATTACACTAAAGATATAACTATGTCAAAAGGTCACAAATCCACTATTGGTATTACCAATAATACAAGAGCATTAGATTCACAATTAGGTATTGCTATAAGTCAAAAAACGCTATTTGGTTATTCAACCGAAATAAGAAGAAACCCTTGGGTTCTTGACACATCTAAATATTCTTATGAATATGAAATTCCAAAAAAGGATGATTATAGAGGAAGCGTAGTATGGAACGCTCAAAAAGATAATGGTTTGACTGGTTATATGATGGGTGTACTTGATTTTAATTAATCTAAAATTGTATCATTTGAATGTTGAAAGTAGATACTTTCAACATTTTTTAAAAACTGTTTAAACAACTATACTATTAAAATTAAATATATAAAAAAATAAATTTTACTACATTTTATATAAATAAGTGGTAAAATAAAATAAAGGAGAGTTAATAATGAATTTAGAAAATATAACTAAAGTATACCAACTAAAGAATGAAGAAATAATAGCTATAAACCATTTTTCTTATAAGTTTGAAACAGGCAAATTTTATGCTATAATGGGGCATTCAGGAAGTGGTAAGTCAACCCTTATAAGTATACTTGGATTAATTGAACCTTATACAAGTGGTAGTTATGTCGTTAAAGGTAAAGATATTAGCCATTTAAAAGATGAAGAGTTATCATATTTACGAATGAAAAACTTTGGCTTTATTTTTCAAGACTTTTGTTTGGATCAACATTTAAAAGCATATGAAAATGTTATTTTACCTATGGTAATAAATAAAAAAATCCCACAAAGCGAACGAAAAAAGAGAGCTTTAGAATTATTGGATAAAGTGGGACTATCTAATAGAATAAACCATTTTCCTAGCGAGATGAGTGGCGGTGAACAACAAAGAGTTGCAATAGCGCGAAGTCTTGCCAATAATCCAGAAATAATTTTAGCTGATGAACCTACAGGTAATTTAGATTATGAAAATGAAAAGCTGATATTTAAAGAGCTAAAGAAATTAAGCAAAGAAGATAAATGCATAATAGTTGTTTCACATAGTGAGGAAGTAAAAAAATATGCAGATATAATAATTCATATCGAAAACGGAAAGTTGGTAAATTAAAATGACTATAAAGGATTTATTATATATTACAAGTAAAAAACTTTTCGAAAAAAGAAATATAATGCTAATGTTAATTTTGATAGTGCTTTTATTTATTATTTATGGTTGTATTACAGTTAGTTTCTTTATTCAAGATTTTAAAAAATCTGCTTTTGAAAACAATGGTTTGTATAGAGAATTATTAGTGTCTAATGAAGAAGACAATTATGAATCCCTAAAAAGCCTAGAACATATAGAATATTATATTAATACAAAATTTTCACAAACTTTGTATAATGAAGTTCCAGATTTTGATTCAGATATAACTAAAGGAGAAATAGCAATAAAAACTTTAATAGATCCAAAAGATATAAACATAGTTGATGGAACTAATATTAATAATATTACCGATATGGTTTGTCCCAAAAATTTTTATCCTTATAGCGAATCAATGGAAGATGAAAATACTAAAATTTATTATTCAAAATATTTAGATGGCTCTTCCTATATCGGAAAAAATATAACTGTAAATCCTCATTTTGTAGAAGAATATGAAAAAGAAAAAGAGCCCATTAATTTTAAAATTGTAGGAGTATATGAAACTAAAAAAAATACTGGGACAATTCAAACTTGCTATGTAAGTAAAGATGCATTTGATAAAATATATGGAAATATTCAAGGTATTGTTACTTATGAAAAAAATGGAGAATTAATACGAAAACCTGATTATTTTACAGGAGTTATCGTAAGAGTAGATAAATACAAAAATTTGGGGGTTGTAGCACAAGAGTTAACAAAACAAGGTTTTATAGTTAGTAATAAAATAACTTTGGATACAGAGCTATTAGATATGATTTTAAGCATTCCTTTTTTTATATTAATAATAATTATTATAATTGCTTTAAATATTATTTATAATTTTTTAAAGAAAAAAGCTAAATATAGAAGTAATTATTTAGGAATACTAAAGTTTAGTGGATATACAAATAAAGATATATTAAAAATTAACTTGTTTGAAAATAGCATGTTGTTATATATAAGTATAATTATTTCTTTTACTTTTTACCTGATTGCATTTAATATAATAAATAAATATTATATATATGAATTTATTTACAATAATTATTATCTAAGTATTCCTGCTATATATTTAATAATTATATTTGTTATATTAAATATTTTGATAGTTCTTATAAATATAAAAATTACCAATTCATCCTTAAAAAATAGTATTAGAAATCTAGTTGGTGAAAGTTAATGGTTTATAAAAGTTTTTTTAGAAAAAAAACCACTCACATATACTTGTTTATTCTTTTTCTTCTAGTTTTTATTTTTAGCCTATTGATTGTTGGAAAACAATACTACATAAATGTAGGGAACCAAGATTATAACGGTTCATATTTAGTTTTAACTACTGAAAAAGATATAGAAAAAGAACTAAAAACAATAAGTGATATAAAAAATATTAGAAAAGGTTTTTACTATGAAGAAGTTTATTTTTTAGAAAGTAAAATAAAACTTCTAGAAAACGAAATCATAATACCAAAAGAGTATAAGCAGGATATTTCTATAAAAAGTGAAATTGAATTTGGCTTTAATGGTACTCAATACACATTTATAGTGAAAGATTATAATTCAGAATATAAAATATTTTATATAAATAATAGTCTTTTCGAAGAATTAAAAAAGCAAACAAAAACAAAGGCTTATATTTTAGATATTAAAAATTGGGCGAACAATGAAAATGTAGTAAAAAAATTAAGCAAGAATATTGATAATGATATTACTATACATATAAATAAAGAAAGTAATATAAACTACGAGAACATTATTATATTTTTTAACTCATTTATAATCTTAAATATCTTTTTATTCTTAATAGTTTTAATTATAACAATTTTCAATATATTAGAAGATGAAAAGAAAAACCATCTAATGTATAGAAATATAGGTTTTAGTCAGAAGCAAATAATTAAAACAAATATTTTAAAAGTAATTTTCTTACTTTTGATAGTTTTTATATTTAACTCCATAATAATATATATAATCTTAAAAAATATAAATATATAAAAATTAAAAATTCAAAAAGCACTCAAAAACATATAAGTAAAATATTGAGCGTTTTTTTATGTAAATTTAATATCAAATTTCAAAATAATATTTCAAGTTATTTGTAAATAATATATAATAGATTTAGTAAAAAAATATTTGACTAATAAAAAGAGTAATAGTATACTTTAAAATAGAAAGTAGGAACATAATGAAAAAATTAATAAGTGCTATAGTAATGATTATAATATTATTACCGATTATATGGTTTGGTGGGCCAGTTTTTAAAATAGGGTTAGGAATTGTAGGAGTGCTAGCATTAAAAGAAATTATTGATTTAAAGAAAAGTCATAAACCTATTCCCATTTTTGCTAGTCTTGTAGCCGAGATATCACTCTTATTACTAATATTCGCTGATTATGAAGGTTATTCTATAATGTATGGTATAACTTATAAAGGAATCGCAATTACTGTTTTAAGTTTATTAACTTTAACCTTAACATATAAAGATAATAAATTTACGGCTCGTGATGCTTTATTCCTAATTGGTTCAATCTTATTAATTGGCACTTCATTTAACACTATTTTATTAGTACGAGCTTTTAGTCTTTACAACTTTTTATATTTAATTTTAATATTTATTTTAACTGATACTTTTGCTTATGTTGGTGGAATGCTTTTAGGTCGCCACAAGCTATTACCAGAGGTTAGTCCTAAAAAAACTATTGAAGGTAGTTTAATTGGTAGTCTAATCAGTACTGTTGGTGCTAGCACCTTTTACCATTTCTTTATTGCCCACTTAAATATAAAAATTGTTATTGCAACTTTATTTTTATCAATAATTGGTCAAATAGGAGACTTGATGTTTAGTAAATTAAAACGCGAAAACGATATAAAAGATTTTAGTAATATTATACCAGGTCATGGTGGTATACTAGATCGTCTCGATAGTACCATAGCCATAATGCTAGGCTATTTAATAATATATACAATGTTTTAAGGAGGAAATAATATGTGGTTTGTAACATTAATTTTATTTATTTTAATTTTAGGTATAATTATATTAGTTCATGAATTTGGTCATTTTATTACTGCTAAAAAAGCAGGAGTACATATTTATGAGTTTTCGATTGGTATGGGTCCAGTTATTAAATCTCATAAAGGAAAAGATGGCATAAATTATAACATTCGTGCTTTACCAATTGGTGGATTTGTCTCTATGGCTGGTGAGGTATACGAGGATGATGATACTAATAAAATTCCTAAAGAAGATTTTATGTGCAATAAGAAATGGTGGCAAAGAATAATAATTTTAGCAGCAGGAGTAATAAATAACTTTATACTAGCAATTGTAATTTTATTTGTAATAGCACTTATTTGGGGAGCTCAAAGTTTAACTCCAAAAATAAGTGAGGTAATTGATAATTATCCTGCCAAAAATGCTGGCCTTACTTCAGGCGACGAGATTATATCAGTTAATGGCCATAAAGTAACAACATGGGATCAAGCACAAATATATTTAGTCATGAAAAGCGAAAATGATATTTATAATATTGAAATAAAACATCAAAACGGTAAAACTGAAACTTATAAAATAATTCCTAAAATAACTAAAAATGAAGATGGAGAAATTAAAGAAAGAGCTTTCGGTTTTAAAATATCGCAAGAAACAGAACGTGGATTTTTCGCTAGTATTAAATATGCATTTGCTAAATTTAGAAGTTTAATTAGTACTATGTGGCTTACAGTTATAAATTTATTTACAGGCAAAATTCCTGTAAGTAGTTTATCAGGACCCGTAGGTATATATCAAGTAGTGGGAACAAGTATCAGTGCAGGCATAAATCAAATAATATATTTAATAGCATTTTTAAGTATTAATGTTGGTTTAATTAATATTTTACCAATCCCTGCTTTTGATGGTGGTAGAATACTATTCCTAATCATAGAAAAAATCAAGAGAAGTCCTGTAAATGCTAAATTCGAAAATTGGTGTCATACTATTTTCTTCTTCTTAATTATTCTACTTATGATATATATCACCGTGTTTGATATCATTAGATTTTAAAAGATTTACTTAGTAAGTCTTTTTTGATAATATTTCATATTTGTAATTTTAGAGCAATATTAAGTTAGCGACAAAAGTTTCAATGTTTAGTAAAATAATCTTCGAGAGGAGAAACTATGGGAAATTTTAAGTCAAGATTTCTAGTCTTAATTGGTATATTACTATTTATAGGCGTAACCATCGGAATCTTTTACTATCTGGAAAGTTATGAAGGTATTTATTATACTAAAATAGATAATACTAAAATTACTGAACTAAATAGAACTAGTAATATGAAATATGAATACACACTAAACTCCTATAATAAAAACGGAAAACTTAAAAAAATAAAATTTAAAACAGTTAGAGAACTAAAAGACCAAGCTTATTTAAAATTAATCGTAAAAGTAACTGGGGTAAATAAATGGGAAGAAGTAAAATATGAAGATTTACCAGCTAAAGTTCAAAAAATTTTAAACAAGTAAGATAAGAGGTGTAAAATATGAAAATAATAAAGATCATTTCTAAAGCTTTATTGCTCGCAGTAGTCATATTTCTACTAATATCTTCTATTTTTATTAGTAAAGGATACATTATGTATAAAAATGCTTTAGAAGAGACACCAATTGATGAAAAAATGGGAAAATTAAAAGAAAAAAAGAATTATTACAATGTATCATCTTTGCCTAAAACTTATATAAATGCCGTAATTGCTGCTGAAGATCATCGCTTTTATGACCATGGTGGATTTGATATTATTGCGACATCTCGGGCTTTAATTCATGATTTAAAAGCCTGGAAATTTATTGAAGGTGGCAGCACTATAACTCAACAACTAGCCAAAAATATTTATTTCACTCAAGAAAAAAAGATAGAAAGAAAAATTGCAGAAGTATTTATGGCTTTTAAACTCGAAAAAAATTATAGTAAAGACGAAATATTGGAGTTTTATTTAAATTCAAGTTATTTTGGTGATGGCTACTATACAGTTAAAGAGGCCAGTGTAGGATATTTTGGTAAAGAACCAAAATTTATGACCGATTATGAAGCAACTTTACTAGCTGGTATACCTAACGCCCCATCCGTCTATAGTCCTACTAAAAATCTGAAATTAAGTTTAGAAAGACAACGCCAAGTTATAAATCAAATGCTTAAATATAATTTTTTAACTAAAGAAGAAGCTCAAAAAATTTTAAATGAAGGAGATTAAATACTCTTTTATTTTTTATATTATAATGATAAAATAAAATTATGTCCCAATAGTTCAGCTGGATAGAATGTTAGCCTCCGACGCTAAAGATCGCGTGTTCGAATCACGCTTGGGACACCATTAAAAATAACTCAGAAGTATTAATTTTGAGTTTTAATACATAGAAGTATATAAAAGGAGTAAAATATGAAGATTGAAAAAGAAATCGAAAAAATAAAAGAAAGAAATAAAAAAGTCGAATTAGATAAAGCTTGGGAAACAAGTTGGACAAGAAAAATATGTATTATGATTTTAACATATATTGTAGTAATTATATATTCTTATTTAATCAACCAATATAATAATATTTTCTTAAGTTCATTAGTCCCAGTTATCGGATTTACTTTATCTACTTTATCCTTAAAATATATCAGAAAAATTTGGGAAAAGAAATTATATTTTAAATAATATCTCGCACTTTTTAGTTCGAGGTTTCTTTTTCTAAAAATTATTAAAATATATATACATTTAAACAATTGTATGCTAATATTATATTAGGTGATAAAATATGTACAATTATATAATTGGTAAAATAGTTGCGCAAGAAAATAATTATATAGTTCTTGATAATAATGGCATTGGTTATACAATCTATGTTGCAAATCCTTTTAGTTATGAAATAGATAAAGAAATGAAAGTCTTTATTTATACGCAAATTAAAGAAGATGAACATAGTTTATATGGTTTTAAATCAAATGAAGAACGAGAATTATTTTTAAAGTTAATTGGTGTTAAAGGGCTGGGCCCCAAAATGGCTCTTCCAATGCTTGCAACAGGAAGTATTGCTGGCATTAAAGATGCTATTGATCGAGAGAATATTTTATATTTAAAGAAATTCCCTAAAATAGGAGAAAAATTAGCTCGTCAAATTATTTTAGATTTAAAAGGTAAATTAGCTAGTAAAGAAGAAACAGAGATTAGCAATAGCTTTGACGAATTAGTTAGCGTTTTAGAAAGTTTAGGCTATAAAAATAGTGAAATTAAAAAAGTTTTACCAAAAGTTAATGCTTCATTAGATATCGAAGCTCAAATTAAAGAAGCTTTAAAATTAATGCTAAAGTAGGTGTTTAAAATGACAATTGGAATAGACATAGACGATACAATAACTGAAACTACCTTAAATGCTAATAAATATGCTAAAATATATGACCCTAATTTGCAAGATGACTATCATTCATTGCCAAAAGAAAAATATGAAGAATTTCGTTTACTTTATCAAAGAGAAATATCAAAAACTAACCCCTTAAAAGAAGGTGTTAAAGAAGCATTTGATTATTTTGATGCTAATAATATCAATGTAGTTATAATTACAACTAGGGATAAACACTATGCAAATGATATCGATGAATTATCTATAAATCATTTAAAAAGCAACGGTCTTAAATTTTCTAAATATATTAATACCACTACTAAAGGAATAGAAGCTTTTAACAATAAAGTAGATATATTTATTGATGATAAAGAATCAAATTTAGATGATGTAAGCTCTTATAATATTGAATGTTTAAAATTTTCTGAAAAAAATGAAAGTAAATACAAGACATTTTCGAATTGGAGTGATATAATAAAATATATAGTTGATAGAAAGGATTAAATATGGACGATAGAATTATAACTGGTGAAGAACTTGATAGTGATTTTTTTGAACGTAATATTAGGCCAGAGAGTTTAGACGAATATATCGGCCAAGAAGAAATAAAAGAAAATTTGCGTGTTTTCATTGAAGCAGCTAAAATGCGCGGTGAATCTTTAGATCATGTTCTTTTATATGGGCCTCCTGGTCTTGGTAAAACCACACTTGCTCATATAATAGCTAATGAACTAGGAAGTAATATTAAAACAGCTAGTGGACCATCGCTTGAAAAAAGTGGAGATTTAGCAGCAGTTTTATCTAATCTTGAACCTGGTGATGTGCTATTTATTGATGAAATTCATCGTATGCCCAAATTTGTCGAAGAAATTCTTTATCCTGCGATGGAAGACTTTGAACTTGATATTATTATAGGTGCTGATGGCAAGAGTAGAAGTATAAAAATTGATTTGCCACCATTTACATTAGTTGGAGCTACAACAAGAGCTGGTGACTTATCAAGTCCTTTGCGAGATCGCTTTGGTATAATTTCTAAACTTAATTATTATAAAGATGAAGAATTACAAAAAATAGTCAAAAGAACAAGTCGTGTATTAGATATGGGTATTAATGATGAAGCAGCTTTAGAAATAGCGAAGCGTTGTCGAAAAACTCCTCGAGTTGCCAATCGTCTATTTAAACGCGTAAGAGATTTCGCTTTAGTTAATGGTACTGGTTATATCGATGAAGAAATAACAGCAAGTAGTCTAGATCGTCTAAAAGTTGATGAATATGGTTTAGACGCAACTGATATTGAATATTTGAAATCCTTAATCAATAAATTTAATGGAGGTCCAGTTGGTATTGAGACAATTGCTACCTCAATTGGTGAAGAAGTAACAACAATAGAAGATGTTGTTGAACCATTTTTACTTCAAGAAGGTTTTATTAAAAGGACTCCTAGAGGCCGTGTAGCAACAGAAAAAGCTTATGATCATTTAAAAATTACTAAACAAGGGGAACTTTTTTAATAAAAAATATAATGAAAGAGTGATTATTATGTTAATATTATTATTAATAACCGAGACTTATTTATTTTAAAATTTTCTCTAATCTTATGGAAGGAGAATAAAATGAAAATAATCGATGGTAAAAATATTGCTAGTTTTATTAATGATAAAACAAGTGCAAAAATTAAGGAATTAAATCTAAACCCTGGATTAGCAATAATTTTAGTTGGAAACAATCCTGCAAGTGAAATTTATGTCAAAAATAAAATTGCAAACTGTGAGAAAATAGGAATTAAAGCTAATTTATATCGATTTAGTAGCGAAAATAAAGAAACAGAAATTATAAATTGTGTAAAAAAATTGAATGTCGATAACAATATTCATGGTATTATAATTCAAAGTCCTATGCCAAAGGAATTTAGAGAAAACCATATTAATTCCTTCATTAGCCCTGAAAAAGATGTTGATGGATTCGGCATTTATAATATGGGATTATTAGCTCTTAATAATGAAAATTATTTAGCAGCCACACCTCAAGGTATTATCAAGATGTTAGAATTTGAAAATATTGATATCAAAGGCAAAAATGTTGTTATTATAGGTAGAAGTAAAATAGTAGGTCGTCCTTTAGCATTAGCTTTACTAAACCGAGACGCTACTGTAACAATAGCTCATTCTAAAACTGAAAATTTACAAACTATAACAAAGAAGGCAGATATTTTAATTGTTGCTATTGGCAAACCTAGTTTTATTACACAAGATTATATTAAAGAAAATGCCGTAGTTATTGATGTTGGCATTAATAGAATAGATGGAAACATTTGCGGAGATATAGATTTTGAATCTGTAAAAGACAAAGTTTCTTATATAACCCCTGTTCCTGGCGGAGTAGGACCAATGACAATTGCTTGTTTATTAAGTAATGTCACTAAAAGTGCAGAAAATTTTAAATTAAGAGAGGTAGATTAAAATGGAAATGGATAAAAAATTAAGAGAAGCGTTAGAAAGCGAAACCAAAAGACAACAAAATAATATAGAGCTTATTGCATCAGAAAATTATGTATCAAAAGCTGTATTAGAATTACAAGGAAGTATATTCACTAATAAATATGCTGAAGGATATTCAGGAAAAAGATATTATGGCGGATGTGTTAATGTTGATACTGTAGAAACATTAGCAATTGAGTATGTTACAAAATTATTTAATGCTAAATACGCCAATGTACAACCTCATAGTGGTTCAAGTGCTAATATGGCTGTATATCGCGCTTTATTAAATCCTGGAGATAAAGTATTAGGATTAAACTTATCTCACGGAGGACATTTAACTCATGGTCATAGTATTAATTTTAGTGGTCTTGACTATAAATTTATAGCTTACAATTTAGATTCTGAAACTGAAATGCTAAATTATGAAGAAATAAGAAATCTTGCTTTAGCTGAAAAGCCTCAAATGATAGTTGCTGGCGCAAGTGCATATTCTAGATTTATTGATTTTAAAAAGTTTAGAGAAATCGCTGATGAAGTAGGAGCATTACTATTTGTTGATATGGCTCATATTGCAGGTTTAGTTGCAGCAGGCTTACATGAAAATCCTATTGATTATGCTGATGTTGTATCTTCTACAACTCATAAAACTTTAAGAGGACCAAGAGGTGGTTTAATTTTAACCAATAACGAAGATATTATCAAAAAAATTAATAAAACAATTTTCCCTGGCATTCAAGGGGGACCTTTAATGCATGTTATAGCTGCTAAAGCTGAATGTTTTTACGAAGATTTACAACCAGAATTTAAAGAATATGCTAACCAAGTTATTAAAAATGCAAAAGCTTTAGCTAGCACATTAGAAAGTGAAGGCTTACGAATTATTTCTGGTGGAACAGACAATCATTTAATGCTAGTTGATGTTAAAACAACATATGGAATTACAGGTAAAGAAGCTGAAACTGTATTAGATAAAATTTATATAACTGTTAATAAAAACACTATTCCAAACGAAACTGAATCACCAGCCCTAACTAGTGGTATTAGACTTGGAAGTCCTGCAATGACTACTAGAGGTTTAAAAGAAGAAGAATTTATCAAAATAGGTCACATTATTGCGAAAGCTTTAAAAAATAAAGATGATGAAGCTATTTTAACAGAATTAGGCAAAGAAGTATTAGCCCTTACAGATAAATTCCCAATATATAACTAATCGAAAAGGGGAATTTTATGAGTAAAGGCAAATTAATAGTAATTGAAGGTACTGACTGTTCTGGTAAGCAAACTCAAACTGAAAAATTAGTAGAAAACCTAAAGAAAATGGGATTAAAAGCCATTAGCTTTGGGTTTCCTAATTATGCCTCTCCAACCGGAAAAATTATAGGAGACCATTATTTAGGAAAAAAGGGTGAGTCACTATTTACTGAAGGAATAGAAAATGTTGATCCGAAAATATCCAGCCTTTACTATGCTGCTGACCGCGCATATAACATAAATATTATTAAAAAGCATTTAGATGCAGGATACATAGTAGTATTAAACCGTTATGTTGAATCAAATATGGCTTTTCAAGGTGGCAAAATTCGCGATATAAAAAAGAGAAATATGATGTATGAATGGCTAGATAATCTTGAATTTGTATTATTAGATTTGCCTCGTCCTGATTTAGTAATATTTTTATATCTTCCTTACGAAGAAGTAAGAATATTAAAAGAAAAAAGAGACGGCCCATCAAACATAAATATTTTAAGATTAGCCGAAACTGCCTATTTAGAGCTAGCTGAAATTTATGAATATCAGAAAATAAATTGTTTTAAAGATAATAAATTTAGGACGATAGAAGATATATCAAATGAAATAATTACTAAAGTAAGTAAATTTTTAGAAACGGATGTGTAGGATATGAATTTAAGTGATTTTGATTATAATTTACCTGAAGAATTAATTGCTCAAACACCAATTGCTAAAAGAGATAATTCTAAATTGCTTATTTTAGATAAAAACAACGGCAATATTAAACATCAAACATTTTCTGATATTTTAAATGAGTTAAATAATGGTGATGTATTAGTTCTAAATGATACTAAAGTAATACCAGCTCGACTTATAGGAACAAAAGAAGAAACAGGAGCTATCATTGAACTACTATTATTAAAAGAATTAGGTAATGATACTTGGGAGTGCTTAACTAGACCTGCCAAACGTTTAAAAATTGGAACTACTGTTAAATTTAGCGATAAATTAAAAGCGGAAGTAATTAATAAATACGACGAAGGAATAGCTCATGTAAAATTAATATATAATGGAATACTTATGGAAATTTTAGATGAATTAGGCGAAATGCCTCTTCCTCCATATATACATGAAAGGCTGTTAGAGAAAGATCGTTACCAGACCGTTTATGCTAAAAATATTGGTAGTGCAGCAGCTCCTACTGCTGGACTACACTTCACCGATGAACTACTTGCTAAAATAAAAAGTAAAGGTGTTGAGATTTTATTTGTTACTTTACATGTTGGGTTAGGAACATTTAGACCAGTTGAAGTTGAAAATGTTTTAGAACATCATATGCATAGTGAATTTTATGAAATGAATGCCCATACAGCTGAAAGACTAAATAAAGCCAAGGCAGAAAAAAGAAATATATATGCTGTAGGCACAACTTCTACCAGAGTTCTAGAAACTATTACGCATAAATATAATGAATTCAAACCTTGTAGTGGTAATACCGATATCTTTATTTATCCAGGCTTTGAATTTAAAGCAATTAATGGGTTAATAACGAACTTCCACTTGCCTAAGTCAACTTTGTTAATGCTTGTAAGTGCACTATCTAGCCGAGAAATAATATTAAATGCTTATAATGAAGCTATAAAAAATAATTATCGTTTTTTCTCATTTGGCGACGCTATGTTTATAAAATAAAAACTGTTCAATAATTATGTAAAGCTGTAAGAAAAATGACCAAAGTTGTTTATGAAGTGGAGAGAAAGAATCATGAATCCATATATAGCAGAATAATAGTAAAAAAGAGTGTCAATTAACCACTCTTTTCTTGTAATATAATATAAATTTAAGTTATACTAATAATAGGTGAGATTGTATGAAATATTATGAAAAAGTAATTATTGCATTAGTAGTATTTATAACAGTATGTATCGGAACAGGAGCTATCATTGGAATATACGTAAAAACTGTTAATAACACTAAAAAAGTTGATCAAAACAAAATCGTTTTAGATAACATTAATATTATTTCGGAGTTTTAATGACTTCACGAGCTGCATTACTATAAGCTCGAAGTAAGCCTCCCGCTCCAAGTTTAATGCCACCGAAATATCTAATAACAACAATTAAAACATTATCTAGATTATTTCTATCAATAATATTTAATATTGGCATACCTGCGGTACCTGATGGTTCTTTATCATCAGTTTTTTTAATATTATTACCCAATTTATAAGCATAAGGAAAATGTTTCGCTTTCTTATGTTCTTTTTTTAAATCATCTAATATTAAATTTATATCTTCTAATTGCTTTATTTCATAATATAATGCCATAAATTTAGACTTTTTAATTTCCAATGTATAAGAATTAATTAATTTCATAACAACACCAATATAATTATACCTTAAAATTTTCCATTTTTGTAGTATAATAATTAGTAGGTGATATCTATGCTAAAAGAAAAATTAAAGCTAATTCCCCATTTACCAGGATCTTATCAAATGAAAAATAGTGATGGTGTCATAATTTATGTTGGCAAAGCCAAAGACCTAAAAAAAAGAGTAAACTCATACTTTAATCGTCCTCATACTGGAAAAACAGCAAAAATGGTAAGTGAAATAGCTGATTTTGAATATATCGTTGCTAATAGCGAATTAGAAGCATTTCTTTTAGAGTTTAATTTAATTAAGCACTATGACCCTAAATATAATATATTACTTAAAGATGACAAGAGTTATCCCTATATTGAATACATCAACAAACCATATCCCCGTTTGCAAGTATCGCGTTATTTAAATATCAAGAAAAAAGATAAAAAAATGCTTTTTGGTCCATATCCTAACGCTTATGCTGCTAGACGTATAGTGTCTTTAATTAATCGTTTATATCCTTTAAAAAAATGTGACACAATGCCTAAAAAGGTATGTTTATACTACCATATAGGTGAATGTTTAGGATACTGTGAAAAAAATAACAATGAAGAAAAAATGGCAAAAATGGAACAAGAAATTTTAAGCTTTTTAAGAGGTAATGGGGATATTTTAAAAAATAAAATATTAGAAAAAATCGAAATGTATAGTAATAATTTAAATTTTGAAATGGCTTTAGATTTAAAAAAAGAGCTAGATTACATTAACATAATTCTAGATAAGCAAAAAATGGAACTTCATGATTACATTAATCGTGATGTCATTGGATATTTTTTTGACAAGGGCCATTTAAGCATCCAAATTCTTTTCTTGAGAAATGGACGTATGGTCGGAGGACATACCGATATATTTCCTATAATTAGTGATTTTAATGATGAATTAGATTATTATATTATGAATTTTTATAGTAGACACGAAATACCTAAAGAAATTATATGTGATGATAATGTTAATACAGAAGTATTGCAAGAAATAATTAAAACTAACTTTGTTATTCCAAAAAAGGGAAAGAAAAAAAGTTTATTTGATATGGCGATGATGAATGCCAAAATAAACCTAGAAAACGAACTAGAAATAATTGAAAAAAATGAAGAAAAAACTGAAAAAGCTAATGATGAACTTCGAGAATTATTAAATCTTCCTAAATTAGATCGTATTGACCTATTTGATAATTCTAACTTATTTGGTGAATTTACTGTCAGTTGTATGGTTGTTTTTAAAAATGGCCGACCTGTTAAAAAAGAATACCGCAAATATAAAATTAGTCTTGATAAAAATGATGATTATCATACAATGGAAGAAGTTATATACCGTCGTTATTATCGTGCTTTAGTAGAAAAAACCGAACTACCTGATTTAATAGTCGTTGATGGTGGTATCAATCAAATAAATGCATGCTTAAATATTTTAAATGATTTAAATCTCAATATTAGAGTATGTGGTCTTAGAAAGAACGATAAACACCGGACTAATGATTTAATAGATTCACAAGGCTATAATATTATAGAACTAGATAAAAATAGTAATGTTTTTCATTATTTAACTCGTATGCAAGATGAAGTGCATCGTTATACAATAAATTATCATCGCACTATCAGAAGTAAAGGTGCTATCTCAAGTGTGCTTGATAATATTGAGGGAATAGGGGCAAAACGTAAAAAAGAACTCATTAAAGCATTTGGAAGTGTAAATAAAATGTGTAATGCAAGTCTTGAAGAATTAACTAAAATTGTCCCTGAAAACGTTGCCATCAATCTTCAAGATTATTTAAAAAGTTTGAAAGATAATCAAAAGAGTAATAAAAAACAATAACTTGACTAATTATTGAATTTTAACTTTCATTTTAGTATAATAATGCTAGGTGGTAATATGCAAAAACTTCTCGAAATACCCAAAGACCAATCAATTCAGGTTTCTAGCAAAATTTTTAATTTTGTTAAACCTGATTTTGTTTATATTCCTATTTTATCGCCATGCCAACTTTTAGTCAAAAAAAACAGGCCTGTAACTATTGGCTCATCATTATATAAAACTGATTCATTAGAAATAACATCACCAATATCTGGTGTAGTTCAAGATATTAAAGAAATGAACACTTTAAATGGCTTATCAAAATGTCTAATAATTTCCAATGATTTTAGAGAAAAACATATCAATATTTCTCATTTTAAAAATATAGATAAAGATTGTTTAAATCAATATTTAAAAGAAAAATTAAATATTGATTTAACTAATAAAACTGAAATTATTTTAAACTGCATTGATGACGAACCTTATGTTTTAACAGAAACATTTTATTTATTTATTTATTATGAAGGATTTTTAGAATTACTTGATAAAATATCTCAATTATGTAATTTAAATATTACTATATGTGTTAAATCATCTAACAGTGAAAGCATTACTAAACTTTTAGAATATTTAGGAATGTATCCTAACATAAAACTAAAAATCATTCCCAATTTATATTTGTTAGGAAAAACTAGTTTTCTTTTTAAGCATTTAAATTTAGATGAAAATAGCACTATAGTTATAAAAGCAAGTAATTTTTATGATATGTATAATCTTATTGAACGGAAAAAAGCGCCAAACACCAAGCTTATTACTATAACCGGGAACGCTATCAAAAACCCTCTTGTTGCCAGTGTAAAAATTGGTTCCAAAATAGAAGATATTATTAACTCTTTAATTAACTTAATAGAAGAAGAACCAATATATGTTTTAAATGGTCTTATGTCAGGTAGCGAAAAAAATATTAAAGACATAATAGTAACTTCTGATTTGCACAGTATATTTATAATGAAACCTAAAAAAATTCCTCGCGAAGAAAAATGTCTAAATTGTGGAGCTTGTCTAAATATTTGTCCCGTAAACATAAATCCCCATCTATTACATAATCCTAATTATGCAACTAAAGTAAGCGAAAAATGTCTAAAATGTGGATTATGCTCATATATTTGTCCAAGCCACATAAATTTTAATAAATACTTTTATGGAGGAGAAAATGAATAATATACCATACATCCACAATCCTAAAGACAAAAATAATTTAGTAAATACTTATTTTATAGCTTTAATTCCATTATTGATATTTAGTTTTTATAAAAATGGTATTTTACTATATACGAATAATCTAATCAATTTAAAAAATATATTTATCCCTTTATATTTTTATATTATAAGCACTATTGTAGCTATTATAGTCTCTAAAATTATTAAAGAAGATCTTAAAGAAAATATTTTAATTAGTTTAGTATGTTCTTTAGGTATTTCAATTAATACCAATATGATAATTTATCCCTTTTTACTATTTGCCCTATTATTTATTATTAATTGTATAAAAAGAAAAATCAAAACGCCATTTAATTATACTTCTCTAATAAGAATACTATTGGTATTAAGTTTGCTTTTAAATTCTTATTCTTATTTAAATATTGGCGAAAAATTAAACAAGTTTAACTATAATTTCTTTGATATTTTTCTAGGATATTCTACCGGCGGGTTAGGAACTACTAGTCTTTTATTAGTAATAATATCTTTTATTATTTTAGCTTTTAATAAATATTATAAAAAAGAAGTTGCCATTTCTGCCTCAATAAGTTATATCTTAACTTCCATTATAATTCTTATAATTAACCCTGAATCTAATTTAATAACTTTATTACTTAATGGCACTATCTACTTCTACTTTGTATTTGTAGCCGCAGATTTAAATGTAACTCCATATAGTAAAAAAGGAATGATTATATATGGCAGTATCATTGGACTTATAACTGCTCTTTTAAACCTTGTTTTAAATTTTAATGAAACTAGCTGTATTGCAATTTTTATCACAAGTTTAGGAATACCAATAATTAATAAGTATATCAATAAAAGATATATTAAAAGTTTATAAATATTTCTAGCACTAAAAAAACATTTACATATATAAATATCTATGATATAGTAAAAACTATTCACTCGTAAATTAATTAATATCCTCATATGACAAAGGGAAATTTACGAGTTTTTCTTTGTCTAGAAAGTGGATATGAAAACAGCAATTAAAACAATTTTTACTATTATTTTATTTTTTGTAGGCTTAAATATAAGTCAAGCAGCAACTAACTATATAGATTTAGAAAGCGATATTATAAATGCACAAGTTTATCTCAAAAAAGATGGAATAGAACAAATTTTAAACATTATACCTATTAAAAACTATGAAAAGAATACACCTTTATATAATATAAGTTTAACTAATAACTTTACTAAAGGATACTATGATGTATATAATTACTTTTGGATATTAGATTTAAATGAAAAAGATTATCAAAATATTAGCACTATTATTTATTTTGGTTATGGCTACCAAGATAGAACTGATTCTAAATGGTATGATATTACCCAGTATTTAATATTTGAATATTTAGCAGGGGAAACTAGCGAGATTTCTTTTATTGATAGTAATCAGAATTTTATTGAACCTTATAACGAAGAAATAAATATGATTAAAAAAGATATTGCTAATATGTATTTAATGCCATCTTTTATAGCCGAAAATAATGAACCCCTTGCTACTTTAAAAATTAATGAAAAGTTAACTTTAGAAGACCAAAATAATATTCTAAACGAGCTAACTATTCCTTATGTACATAGTGCTAATATTAATACTTCTGGCAATAAAATAACCGCTTCCTTTAGCGAGCCAGGATTACATTCTATTCCTTTAACTAAAGAATTTAAAGCTAATGAAGAAGCTAAAATATATAAAAAAGGGGATACACTATTATTCAGTAGAGGCTCATTAAATCCTTATACTAAATATATTTATCTTAATATTTTATATCCTAGTCTGGATATAAATATTAAAGATGAGTATGGCAATACAATAAATGATAAAACTCAAGTAAATATTTATTATGCGCCTGGCGAATTATATGGTGAATATGAAACCAGTAATGGAAAGATACATTTAGATGAAATTTATAAAGGAGACTTTTTCCTAAAAGAAATAAATACTCCTTATGGCTATTTACCTACAAAGCAAATTAATTTTAAAAT
The DNA here is from genome assembly GCA_947646115.1 of uncultured Mycoplasma sp. Classification (GTDB taxonomy): domain Bacteria; phylum Bacillota_I; class Bacilli_A; order RF39; family UBA660; genus Caccenecus. Next base: position 5,855 of record CANSFH010000001.1, on the reverse strand, counting down.
AGAAAGTGATGATTTAAAATTAGATATAATCAATAAAACTATTACTAAAAAAGTAACAATTATTAAAAAGTCTGAAGTAAATAAAATAAGTGTTTTAGAAATAACTGATTTAAAAAACCAAAAGAGTTACTTCTTAAAAACTAATAATAAAGGTCTTGGTATTATTAATTTGCCATATGGTAAATATGTTATTCATGATACCAACCCAGAAAAAGGTTATATAACTCCTGATCTTAATTTCGAAATTAATGAAAATTATGATGAAAATACATCAATTGCCATTAGTAGTAGTAAAATAATTGGAACAGTAAATATCAATCTTTTAGATGCAAACACGCAAGAATTACTTAAAAAAAGAGCTAGTTTCAAAATTAAAAATGTAACTGATGGAACTTATTTAAACAGTGGTTCACACTATCAAGTTGATAATGGTCAAATCGTCTTAAATAACTTAAGCTATGGCACTTACATAATCGAAACTATAGATATTGATAATTATATTAGCCTAAACAATATATATGAATTTCAAATAAGTAAAAATGCTGAAATAATAGAAGTTAATATTTTAAGCAAAGAACAAGAAGAAAATAATAAAATAAATATTGATACCGTTGATAGAATAGTTATATCAGTCCCTAAAACAGGAAGTAAAAGAAATCTTTTAACAGTAATTATATGTTCTTTAATTTTATGTTTAGGTATATACATCTGTAACTATGATAAAAACTAAAATAATCGGAATACTTTTAATATTAAGCAGTATTTTAACTATAACATATAGAATTTATCAAGAAAATATAGTATTAAATAAAAAACAATCTATTACTTCTCACAAAATAGCTAATTCTCAAAACTACTATGCTATTATAAAAATACCTAAAATCAAGCTTACAAGAGAACTATATAACATTAATAGTCCGGAAAATAATTTAGACACTAACCTATTAGTTCATGATAAAAGTATATTTCCAAATGATAAAAGTATTAGTAATGTTATTATAGCAGGTCATTCTGGAACAGGACTCAAAGCCTTTTTTAAAAATTTATATAAGTTAACTAAAAATGACATTATTGAATTATATTATGATAATTATTTTTATAAATATAAAATAGTAGATATTGAAAATCTTCCTAAAACTGGAGAACTTAATATTAAAATATTTAACAGTGATCTAATTACGCTTATAACATGCACTAAAAATGATAATACCTCTCAAACAGTTTATTATGCCAAACTAGAAAATAAAGTAAAAATGATAAAAAAATAGCAAAAAAGACAATTTTTTTCAAAAAATTTGTCTTTTTTAAAGGAAATTGACCATATATGGGTAATAAATATAATTAGATGCAAAAAAAGAGGGTGAGAGTCTTGATTGAAGAGAAACTAATAGATAGCATTCGTAGAAATGCTAATATTATTGATATTATATCTAGTTATATTCCTCTTACTCAAAAAGGTAAAAATTATTTTTGCGTATGTCCATTCCATGAAGATCATTCACCTAGCATGAGTGTATCCGAAGAAAAACAAATTTATAAATGCTTTAGCTGTGGTGCTGCAGGCAATGTCTTTACTTTTGTTAAAGAATATGAAAATGTTAGTTTTTTAGAAGCTGTTAAAATTGTCGCTGAAAAATGTGGACTTATATTTAATGCTGAAATTAAAAATAGTTCTAAAATTAATAATAATCAAACTGAATATGAAATAATGAAATTAGCATTAAAATTTTATCAAAATAACTTAAATACCACAGAAGGTAAACTTGCTAAACAATATTTAGAAGAGCGAAAACTAGACAGTGATACTATAAAAGCCTTTGATATAGGGCTAGCTCTAGATAAAGAACATTCATTGAATAAATTGCTTTTAAGTAAAAAATATGATGTTGAAACATTATTAAATCTTGGACTAGTTAATAGGAACGCTAACCATTTAAATGACATATTTAGTAATCGTATTATTTTTCCTATTCATGATCTTGATGGTAATCCTATAGGCTTTACAGGTCGAATATATAACAATAATGGCCAAGCAAAATATATAAATTCCAAAGAATCACCTATTTTTCGCAAAGGCCAAATATTATTTAACTATCATCGTGCTAAAAACGAAATAAAAAAACAAAAAGAAGTTATCATTGTTGAGGGAAACATGGATGCCATAAGGATGTATGCTAATGGTATTAAAAACGTAGTGGCTCTAATGGGGACAAGCCTAACTAAAGACCAAGTAAATATTATCAAAAACTTACGCGCTAAAGTCATCCTGATGTTTGATAATGATAGTGCTGGAGAAACCGCTACATTAAATAATGGTGACATATTAGCAAGTGCTGGTTTAAATCCTTATATCGTTCGTTTAAGTGGTGAAAAAGACCCTGATGAATATATCATAAAAAACGGTAAAGAAGCTATTCTAAATAATTTAAAAAAACCCTTAAGTTTTTTAGATTTTAAATTATATTATTACAAACAAAATAAAGACTTATCTAAAACAAACGATTTAGTAAAATACATTAAAGAAATAGTTAATAGTATTAAAGATATTGATGACGAATTAACTAAAACTATAACTATTAAGAAAATGAGCGAAGAATATGATATACCTCTAGATGCTCTAACAAGTGAGCTAGAAAAGGTACAAAAACCCAAAGAAAATAATAAAACTGCTCGAAAATCACTTGTCAAAAAAGAATTTTCAAAGTATGATATAGCTGCTCAAAACATCATTTATTTTATGATGAATGAAGGAATATATATTGAAAGGTTTAAAAAAGAACTGGGATACTTTAATATTAAAAAGTATCGAAATGTATCTAACGAAATAATTTATTATTACGATTTAAATAAAAAAATTGATTTATCATCTTTTATAACCTTTGCCTCGACAAATGATATTATATATGATGATGTTATGGAAATAATAAGAAATGTAAATTTAGAAAATTTAGAGATTAAAGTTTTTGAAGATTTTATTAATGTCTGTGATAAAGAATTAAAAAAAGAAGAAATTAAAAATCTTAAAGAACAAATCGGAAATGAACTAGATGAAAACAAGAAAATCGAATTAGCTAAAAAATTAATAGAAATTAAAAAAGGATGTGTAGGAAATGAATAATGAAAATATGGGAGTTAAAAAAATTGTCGAAATTAAGTCATTAGAAGAGCGTATTGAAGATTTAATAAAATTAGGTTCAGAAAAGAAATATATAACATTTGAACAATTAGCGGAAGCTTTAAAAGGTCTAGACATTGATAATGATAGTTTAGATGAAATTTACAATACTTTAATAGAAAACGAAATTCAAGTACTAGCTTCAGATGATGAAGTAGATAGCGAAGATGGTATTCCTAAAATAATTGAAGAAGAACCACTAATATTAGGTGATGCTGAATTAACCAAAGATATAAATATTAATGATCCAGTTCGTATGTATTTAAAAGAAATAGGGCGTATATCTTTATTATCACCAGAAGAAGAGTTAGAATTAAGCGAAAGAGTAGCTCACGGTGATGAATTAGCTAAAAACAAATTAGCAGAATCTAACTTACGTTTAGTAGTAAGTATCGCTAAAAGATATGTTGGCCGAGGCTTACTATTCTTAGATTTGATCCAAGAAGGAAATATAGGTTTAATGAAGGCAGTAGATAAATTCGATAGTGATAAAGGATATAAATTTTCTACTTATGCTACATGGTGGATTAGACAAGCCATTACTCGTGCTTTAGCTGATCAAGCCCGAACTATTCGTGTTCCCGTTCATATGGTAGAAACTATCAATAAAATGTCTCGTATCCAAAGACAACTTACTCTAGAATTAAATAGAGAACCAAGTGAAGAAGAATTAGCTAAAAAAATGGGTATAAGTGTTGATAAAGTTCGCGAAGTAATTAAAATCAGTCAAGAGCCCGTATCTCTTGAAACCCCAATTGGTGAAGAAGATGATTCTCATTTAGGAGACTTTATTAAGGATGAATCTAGTATGTCTCCTGAAGAATATGCAACCAATGAAATATTAAAAGAAGAAATAAAAAGCGTCTTAATGACTTTACAAGTACGTGAACAAGAAGTATTAGAGTTAAGATTTGGTCTTGTTGATGGCACTTGCCACACTTTGGAAGAAGTTGGTAAAAAGTTTAACGTCACTCGTGAACGTATTAGACAAATCGAAGCTAAAGCTTTGCGTAAACTACGTCATCCATCTCGCGCTAAAAAATTGAAAGATTTCTTATCTGACTAATGCTTAATTTAAAATTACAAACTATAGCATCCCTCATTGAGAAAGAAGATATAGTTATCGATACTTGTTGTGACCATGCATATTTAGCAATTCATCTCAAAAAGAACAATTTATGTAAAGACATTTATGCTTCAGATATTAGCAAAAATGCTCTAAATGGTGCAATAAATAATATTGAAAAAAATGGCGTACATATTAAAACTTTTTTATCAGATGGTTTTAAAAATATTAATGAACCTCAAATAAATACTGCAGTCATCGCGGGCGTAGGGACAACGACAGTTTTAAATATCGTTAATGAAGCTCCTAAAAATATTAAAAAAATTATTGTAAGTAGTAATAATGAACACCAAGAACTTCGCACTAAAATGCAGAAATTAGGATTTTACTTAAAAGAAGAAAAAGTAATTAAAGAAAACAATAAATTTTATCCCATTATGTTATACATAAAAACAAACAAAAAAATAAAAAAACATATTATAAAATATGGTAAAAGTTCTAACATAGAATATTTTAATTACTTATTGTCTAAAGAACAAAAGATTTTATCTCAAATACCTAAAAAACATATTTTTGATAAAATTAATCATTATTATAATATTATTTACTTAAAGAAGATACTTAAAGAAAGAACACCGGATTATTCCCACTAAACTCTTTCACATTAGTATCTTTTTTTTCTTCTATTGTACTCAAATTAGTTTTTTTGCTTGCATTAGAGTTTGTATTACTGCTTTTTGAACCCATATCTTTAAGAACTGAAAGAATAGTTTTAGCATTACTTATCATTGGTTTAGCCTCACGATATAAAGGTATTACTTGATTTGCTATACTGAGCGTTTTAGAAATGCCACCTAATACTTTTGTTAGTGAAAGACCACTATTTATAGTATTTCCAAACATAGTTAATCACCTAATTTATTATATGTTTAAAACGCCTAAAATTTCCAAAGTTATTTATTTATAGTTTTCTATTTTCTAAATATATGATATAATCATAAAAGAATAGGGTAGATAGTATGAGTGAAAGTAGAAAGAAACAAACTAGCTTTATTGAAACATTACTTACTTTTATTACCAGTTTCATTAAACACTTTTTAATAGGTATTAAATTTGTTTTTTTTGATGTTTTTTATAACGTAATTGAATCTTTAACTACTAATAAACAAACTATTAGTCAAAAGAAAAAAGATTCAGAAAAAGTAAATTTAATTGAAGAAATGCAAAAAGACATATTATCCCGTGAGATAAAAAAAGACTATTATATATATACTGGCATAGATGAAAACTCTAAAAAAGTTAGTGGTAGAATTAGTGCCCGGAGCAAAATAACTTTAAATAACTTTTTAGCAAACGAAGGCATTAAAGTAACCGAAATAAAAAAAGACTTCATATATAACTTTTTAAAAAAAATTGGTTTAGATAGTGAAAAAGAGCTTCGCACCAAGGATCTAATATTTTGGTTAACAGCCATATCTACTTACTTAAAATCAGGATTAACTTTAAATGATACCATTAAAATTATGACTAAACAAGCTGAAAAAGACTTAACTAAAAGTAAATTATATCGTTCTATATCCTATGAATTAACTTTAGGCGAAAGTTTTAGCACCG